>NZ_MUBM01000390.1 GCF_002154505.1 Streptomyces carpinensis
CTGCGCGGGCGGTCGGCCGCGGCGCCGTCGTCAAACAGGACGAGCGCTGGGACGGCCTGCCCACCGGGGAAAATCGCCGCACCACCACCGGCGACGGACCCCCGCCGCCACGTCGTGTCCCGGCGTCCGGCCCTCACGTCGGGGCACTGCTGGCCCTGTTGAACCGGTCCGAGACCACCAGATCGAGGTCTCAGACCTCCCTTGTCGGTCTATGACGAGCTGACCGGGACTCGTTCGGTGACGAGGTCCTCGCGACCGCCGTTCTTGATCGGACCGCGGGGCAGAGCACGGCGCCGTACCCTCAACTGGAGAAATACCACGGCGGCGACTGGCGGCTCGGCCCCAAGTACCTTCCCACAACCGGCCCCATCGGGAGATTGCTGCGCGGCTACCGCCCGGAGGGCGCCACGTCGAAGTACTGGTTCCTGGGGTGCTACTGGCAGACGAATCCCCAGAATGAGACGGCAAAGCAGGTCGGCGGCTGGTGGTTCCCGGACAACCGTGGTTTCGTGCTGCGCAACAACCGCCCGGTGGAACGGCCCCTGAAGCTCCGGAAAGGGCAACGGGTCGACCTCTTCGGCCGAGGAAACCCCGGAAACTTCCTCGCACCGGAAGGCGCGCCGTACGCCAAGCGCGCGATCCCACCGAGCAACCTGGACCAATACAGCGCTTCCAACCCTGCGTTCAACTACCACCACTACGAGGTCATCGCACCGTTCACCGTCGAGGCAGGGCCTGTCAGGCCCTGGTTCGGCCAGCCCGGGCTCGGCACCCAGTACTACACGGAAACCACCGTCGGGGAGCTGATTCAGGCCCACAAGCTCAAAGAAATCACCAGCCGGACGACGTCATGAGGCAGGACTGACAAACACGACTGCCGCACGGTGCCGCAGTCGTGCGGCGGACGGACCCGCGGGAATCGATCGACGATGACCTGGACATTGTCGGAGCCCATGCCCGCCGCCTCGTGGTCGACCCGGCTCTCATGTCGGGTCGACCGGAGCGGTGAACGCACTGCGGCCACCGGGCATCCTGGCGGTCCCGACCGGGAACCGGGTCAGCCCCCGCCATCATCGCCATCGACGCGCTGGTGGCGATGTTCACCCTGATGCTGGTCGCAGTGGCCGGGCTGGGCGTCCTCGACACGGTGGTGCTGGACACCCGGGAACGTGTCCACGACTTCGGGGTGTTCAAGGCGCTCGGCATGTCGCCGCGCCAGACGGTCGCCATGGTGCTCAGCTCGGTGGCCGGGATCGGCCTGGTGGCGGCCATCGGTGTGCCGGTCGGCGCGGCCCTGCACACATGGGTGCTGCCGGTGATGGGCAGCGCGGCGGGCACCGGGGTCCCGAAGGCCGACACGGCGGTGTACTCACTGCCTGTGCTGGTCGTGCTGATGTCGGGCGGCCTGGTGATCGCCACGGCGGGAGCGCTGTCGCCCGCAGGGTGGGCGGCGAATGCCAGGACGGCGGTGGCGCTGAGAAGCGGGTAGCGCCCTGCGCACCGGCCCCGGGCGCCCGGCACCGCCCACTGCCGCCGCTGCCCACAAGCAGAGCCAGGGCCCGCCGAACCGGACGAACCCGGCGAAGCACTACCAGACGCCGTGCTCGCCGTCCTGTACGGGGTTGATGCGGGCGATGAACACGCTGCGGCCGTCCCTCGCCTCCTGAGTCTGGACGAGCAGGCTGATCTGGATCAGTCTGCCGTCGCGATGTAGCGCCGACATCCTCACGGGGCGGCCGAGCGTGCGCGACTCGCCGGTGAGCAGCAGGGAGGTGAAGGCGGCGATGTGGCGGTCACGCATGTCCTCGGGGATGAGCACGGTGATGCGCCGGCCGACGAGCTCATCGGCCGGCGCATCACCGTGC
>NZ_MUBM01000391.1 GCF_002154505.1 Streptomyces carpinensis
GGAGGGGCCGGGTGCTGCTGCATGTACCGCAGGGTGCGGGCGGGGTGGTGGAAGGCCTAGAGTTTCGCCCTCTGCCGAATCTTCCCGTCGAGGTGGGTCGTCGTCATGCCGTTCCGTCTGCACTTCGGGGACGACGACCTGCTGCGGTGCCGGTTCGCCGTGTCCCCGCTGTGGGAGACGCAGGAGGCGGTACGGACGCTGGGGCGGCCGGAACGGCACGGGTACCACCCCCACTGGCTGCGGCGGATCCGGGAGGCCGCGCGGGGGCTGGACCTGACCACGCTGTGGCTGCTCATGCCGTCCCGCGGGCACAGCCCTGACTTCCTGGGGCCGCCGCCGCTCGGGCCGGCGGCCACGTTCGAGGAGGAGATCGCGGCGGTGCGGGTGGCCGACCCCGCGGCGGCCCGCGAGGACCTGGCGCTGTCCCTCGCCGACACCCCCGGTGCGCTCGGGTCCTCGCGCGGGCGGGCGCTGCTGGCCGATCCGGAGCGAGCGGTACGGGAGCTGGCCGATCTCATGGAGGCCGCGTGGCATGCGCTGGTCGAGCCCGAGTGGCCGCGGTTGCGTGCGCTGCTGGAGGCCGACGTGGCCTTCCACTCACGGCGGCTGGCCGAGGTCGGGCTGGGCGCGCTGTTGCCGGAGCTGGACCGGCGGCTGTACTGGGACGGGCGGACGCTGACCGTCGACTGGCACGGGGAGCACCGGCGTGACCTGGGCGGGCAGGGATTGGTCCTGATGCCGAGCGTCTTCTCCTGGCCCGACGTGATCAGCGGCTTCGAGCCGCCGTGGCAGCCGACGCTGGTGTATCCGGCGCGGGGGCTGGCGGGGCTGTGGACGGAGCCGGACGCGGAGAGCGCGTCGGCGCGGGCGCTGGTACGGCTGCTGGGGCGGGGCCGGGCGGCCGTGCTGACCGCGCTGACCGACCCGGCGACGACGACCGCGCTGGCGCATCGGCTGGGGCTCGCGCCGTCGTCGGTGTCCGCGCATCTGGGGGTGCTGCGGGACGCGGGGCTGCTCACCTCGCGGCGGTACGGGCATCAGGTGCTGTACGAGCGGACGCCGCTGGGGATGGCGCTGGCGTCCGGCGGGTGAGGGGGCCGGGCGGGTCGCGGCGCGGCCTGTGGGTGGGTGGTGCGCGGTGGTGCGTGGTGGTGCGCCGCGGGTGTGTGTGCGGGGTGCTCGGTGCTGCGCCGCGGGTGCGTGGTGGGGGTGCGTCCAGCCCGCCGCACACGGACAAACGGCCCGGAGTGTGGTCGGTTGAACTGGGTCGAGACCGCAGTACGCGGCGGGCTGTGACGCACCCCCACGGCCCCTTCCGCCGTGGGGCGGGTGCCGGTCGCGACGGGTTATTCGGTCTGCTGAGCCAGGTGGCGTTCCACCGTTTCCACCTTGGTCGTGAGGCCGTTCGTCACGCCGGGGCGGATGTCGGCCTTGAGGACCAGGGAGACGCGGGGGGCGCGGGCCTCCACCGCGGCCACGGCGCGCTTGACGACGTCCATGACCTCGTCCCACTCGCCCTCGACGGAGGTGAACATCGCGTCGGTGCGGTTGGGCAGGCCGGACTCGCGGACCACCCGGACGGCGTCGGCGACGTACTCCCCCACGTCCTCGCCGACGCCGAGGGGCGTCACGGAGAAGGCGACGATCATGCGTTCACGATCCCTTCGCGGCGGGCGCGGGAGGCGATCACCGCGTCCTCGGCCTCGCGCTTGAGCTTGCGCTCGGCGAAGAAGCCGCCGGTCGGCAGGACCGAGAGGACGAAGTAGAGGGCGGCGGTCTTCCACGGCCACTTCGCGCGGTTCCAGGCGTCGGCCCAGAAGAGCACGTAGAGGACGAACAGGACGCCGTGGATCGAGCCCATCACGGGTACCGCGTTGAATTCCGTGGTCCGCTTCAGGACCGAGCAGACCAGCAGGAGGATGAAGGACACCGCCTCGGGGGCGGATACCAGGCGGAGGCGGCGGAGGGCGGTGGCGGTCTTGATGTCCACGGGTCACCTTCGGTGGGAGAGACGCGTTTGTGAACGCGAGCACAAAGTTTCGTCCATTGTGGCAAATCGTCCGGGACGGGATGAGAGGGGGTGTCTGCGCCCGCGTCCGCCGCTACCTTCGCACCGTGGCGATGTTCCGACTTCAAGGCAGCAAGGTGCTCGCCGTCGACATGACCGGGGACGCCGTGAAGGCGAAGAACGGCTCGATGGTCGCGTACGACGGGCAGATGGCCTTCAAGAAGCTGACTGGCGGCGGTGAGGGACTGCGCGGGATGGTGACGCGGCGGCTCACCGGTGAGCAGATGACCGTGATGGAGGTGCGGGGGCAGGGGACCTGTTGGTTCGCCGATCGGGCGTCCGAGATCAATCTTGTACGGCTTTCCGGGGACAAGCTGTTCGTCGAGTCCAGCAATCTGCTGGCGACCGACGGGGGGCTCAGGACGGGGACGACCTTCACCGGGCTGCGGGGCGCCTCGCAGGGGAACGGGTTGTTCACGACCACCGTCGAGGGACACGGGCAGGCCGCGATCCTGTCGGACGGGCCGGCGGTGGTGCTCAGGGTCAGTCCGCAGTATCCGCTGATCGTGGATCCGGGGGCGTATGTGGCGCACCAGGGGAACGTGCGGCAGTCCTTCCAGTCCGGGGTGACCTTCCGCACCCTGCTGGGCGAGGGGGGCGGGGAGGCCTTCCAGATCCGGTTCGAGGGGGACGGGCTCGTGTACGTGCAGCCGAGCGAGCGGAACACGATCGCGGGGGACGTCTGACATGGCCTTCCGGGAGATCAATTCCAAGATGGTCGAGGCCACGGTGGTGCCGGGGCAGCGGCTGTTCAGCCAGCGGGGGGCGATGCTGGCGTACAAGGGGGATGTGGCGTTCACGCCCAACATCCAGGGGGGTCAGGGTGGGCTGATGTCCATGATCGGGCGGCGGGTGGCGGGTGAGGCCACGCCGCTGATGACCGTGGAGGGCAGCGGGACCGTGTTCTTCGGGCACGGGGGGCACCACGTGCAGGTCATCGACCTGGCGGGCGACACTTTGTACGTGGAGGCGGACCGGCTGCTCGTCTTCGAGGGCACGCTCCAGCAGGGCACGATGTTCATGGGCTCGCAGGGCGGGGTCATGGGCATGGTGCGGGGGCAGGTGACCGGGCAGGGGCTGTTCACGACCACCCTGAAGGGGCACGGCTCGGTGGCCGTCATGGCGCACGGGGGCGTCTTCGAGGTGCCGATCACCCCGCAGCGACCCGTCCATGTGGATCCGCAGGCCTACGTCGCCCACCACGGCGACGTGCGCAACCGGCTGTCGACCGCCCTGGGCTGGCGCGACATGGTGGGGCGGGGGTCCGGGGAGGCCTTCCAGCTGGAGCTGAGCGGCAGCGGTGTGGTGTACGTGCAGGCCTCGGAGGAGAAGCTGTGAGCGCTTACGGAACGGCCGGGCCCGTGGTGTACGACCCGATGACCCTGCCGGTCGACGACAACGTGAACAAATACGCCTTCTGCGTGGAGCTCAAGGGGAGCCAGTGGTTCCTGCAGAAGGGGAAGATGATCGCCTACTACGGGACGATCGAGTTCAACGGTGTCGGGCACGGGCGGCTGGACCGTCTGGTGCGGACGTCGTTCCATTCGCCTCTGCACGCGAGCGACTGGGTCGTGGCGGAGGGCTCGGGCAAGATGCTGCTCGCCGACCGGGCCTTCGATGTCAACTCCTACGACCTGGACGACGGCAATCTGACCATTCGCTCGGGCAACTTGCTCGCTTTTCAGCCAAGTCTCGCGCTCAAGCAGTCGATCGTGCCCGGCTTTCTGACCCTGATCGGAACCGGGAAGTTCGTGGCCGCGTCCAACGGGCCGGTGGTGTTCATGGAGCCGCCGATCCGGGTGGACCCGCAGGCCCTCGTCGGATGGGCCGACTGCCCGTCCCCCTGCCATCACTACGACCATGGCTACATGACCGGGGTGATGGGCGGTCTACGTGCGATGACGGGCCTTGGCGGAGCCTCGGGAGAGGAGCATCAGTTCGAGTTCGTGGGAGCCGGCACGGTCCTGCTCCAGTCGACCGAGGTCCTCATGGCCGAGCAGGCCACGGGGGTGGTTCCGCACGAGCCGGGGGTACCCGGTGGCGCAGGAGTGTCCGGAAGCCACGGACAGCAAGCCGGCGCACCGCGCCTTCCCGGACAGCTCGGAGACCTCCAGCGTCGCTTCGGGCTGTGAGCGGTAGTCTGCGGAGTGTGACGGCTCGAACGCGTGCGCGCCGTCACACCACCCCTCACTAGTTCGCCTTTCAACTTTTTAGGTAGACTTCATTCATGGAGACCGAGACGGCCACGCGCTGGCTGACCGATGCGGAGCAGTGCGCCTGGCGCACCCACCTGGAGGTCAACAGGCTGTTGACGTACCAGCTCGAAAAGGACCTGCAGCCGTTCGGCCTGACACTGAACGACTACGAGATCCTCGTGAATCTCTCCGAGTCGGAGGACGTACGGATGCGGATGAGCGACCTCGCGTCCGCCACCCTCCAGTCCAAGAGCCGCCTCTCGCACCAGATCACGCGGATGGAGAACGCGAACCTGGTGCGCCGTGAGAACTGCGAGTCCGACCGCCGGGGACTGTACGCGGTCCTCACCGAGCACGGCTTGGAGACCATGCAGAAGGTCGCCCCGTACCACGTGGCGTCCGTGCGGAGGCACTTCATCGACCTGCTGGAGCCGGAGGCGCTGACAGAGCTGGACAAGGCGCTCAAGCCCATCGCCGAGCACCTGCGGGGGCAGCGGGGACGCCCCTGACAGCACGCGGAGGGCGGAGCCCCGGGGCTCCGCCCTCCGCGTCCGGGTGGGCTCAGGCCTGGGTGAGGCCCGCCACCAGTTCGTCCGCCGCGCGGTACGGGTCCAGCTCGCCGGCCATGATGCGCTCCGCTAGGGCGCCCAGGTGGCGGTCGCCGTGCAGGTCGCCGATGCGTTCGCGCAGGGCCGTGACCGCGATCGTCTCCACCTCGTGCGACGCGCGGGCCAGACGGCGCTCGGCCAGGACGCCGCGCTCCTCCATCCACGCCCGGTGCTTCTCCAGGGCCTCGACGACCTCGTCGACGCCCTCGGCGCGGGCCGCCACCGTCTTGACGATGGGCGGGCGCCAGTCGCCGGGCCCGCGGGACTCGCCCAGGCCCAGCATGTGGTTCAGCTCGCGGGCCGTGGCGTCGGCGCCGTCGCGGTCGGCCTTGTTGACGACGTAGACGTCGCCGATCTCCAGGATGCCCGCCTTGGCCGCCTGGATGCCGTCGCCCATGCCGGGGGCCAGGAGGACGACGGACGTGTCCGCCTGGGAGGCGATCTCCACCTCCGACTGGCCGACACCGACCGTCTCGACCAGGATCACGTCGCAACCCGCCGCGTCCAGGACGCGGATCGCCTGGGGCGCGGCCCACGCGAGGCCGCCCAGGTGGCCCCGGGTCGCCATCGAACGGATGTAGACGCCGGGGTCGGAGGCGTGCTCCGACATGCGGACGCGGTCGCCGAGCAACGCGCCGCCGGAGAAGGGCGAGGACGGGTCGACCGCCAGGACCCCGACCCGCTTGCCCTGCTTGCGGTAGGCGGTGACGAGGGCCGAGGTGGAGGTCGACTTGCCGACACCCGGGGAGCCGGTCAGGCCGACGACGTAGGCGTTGCCGGTCAGCGGTGCGAGCGCCGCCATGACCTCCCTGAGCTGCGGGGACGCCCCCTCCACCAGGGAGATCAGCCGGGCGACGGCCCGCGGCCGCCCTTCCCTGGCCTGGGCCACCAGCGAGGAGACGTCCTGCATCACAGCTCCGTTCTGCATGTTCCTTCGCCTCGGGGGGCGCTTCGGCGGGTGTCGGGATGCCGACCGCGCTCAGCCCTTCGGGCCTTCGCGCGCTCGGCATCCCGGCACCGGCGCTCCCCCGTCGGCTCACATGATCCGCGTAAAGAGGTCGGTCGTCGGTCGAGAGGGAGGCTTACGCCTTCGGCACCCGGACGATCAGCGCGTCGCCCTGTCCGCCGCCGCCGCACAGCGCCGCCGCGCCGACGCCGCCGCCGCGGCGCTTCAGCTCCAGCGCCAGGTGCAGGACGAGCCGGGCCCCGGACATCCCGATCGGGTGACCCAGGGCGATGGCGCCGCCGTTCACGTTCACCTTTTCCGTGGACACACCGAGGTCCTTCATTGACTGCGCGGCCACGGCGGCGAACGCCTCGTTGATCTCGATGAGGTCCAGGTCGGAAACCTCCAGACCCTCCTTCTTCAGCGCGTGCAGGATGGCGTTGGAGGGCTGCGACTGCAGGGAGTTGTCCGGGCCGGCCACGTTGCCGTGGGCGCCGATCTCGGCGATCCAGTCCAGGCCCAGCTCCTCGGCCTTGGCCTTGCTCATCACGACCACGGCCGCCGCGCCGTCGGAGATCTGGGAGGAGGAGCCGGCGGTGATCGTGCCGTCCTTGGTGAAGGCGGGGCGCAGCTTGGCCAGCGACTCCACCGTGGTGTCGCCGCGGATGCCCTCGTCCTTGCTGAACAGGACCGGGTCGCCCTTGCGCTGCGGGACCTCGACGGGGGTGATCTCCGCGTCGAAGAGGCCGTTCTTCTGCGCGGCGGCGGCGCGCTGGTGCGAGAGCGCGGCGATCTCGTCCTGCTCGGCGCGGCCGAGGCCCAGACGGGTGTTGTGCTTCTCCGTCGACTCGCCCATGGCGATGTTCTCGAAGGCGTCGGTCAGGCCGTCGTGGGCCATCGCGTCGAGCATCTGCACCGCGCCGTACTTGAAGCCGTCGCGGGACTTGGGCAGCAGGTGGGGGGCGTTGGTCATGGACTCCTGGCCGCCGGCCACGACCACGTCGAACTCACCCGCGCGGATCAGCTGGTCGGCCAGCGCGATCGCGTCCAGACCGGACAGGCACACCTTGTTGATGGTGAGCGCGGGGACGCTCATCGGGATGCCCGCCTTGACGGCGGCCTGCCGGGCCGGGATCTGCCCCGCCCCGGCCTGGAGCACCTGGCCCATGATCACGTACTGCACCTGGTCGCCCCCGATCCCCGCACGGTCGAGGGCGGCCTTGATGGCGAAGCCGCCGAGGTCGGCTCCGGAGAAGGACTTCAGCGAGCCCAGCAGTCGCCCCATGGGCGTACGGGCGCCCGCGACAATCACCGAGCTGGTCGTACCGGGAGTTCCAGAAGACATGAGCTGCGATCCCCTTACCGGCCTGCACAGCCGAGGAGTGAACGAGGGTTTACTTCGAATGTACTGAGACGCGGTCGGCTCCGTCATCGGGCCGTCGGTGTGATCGCGCGCACGTTGCGTAACCACCGGGTTGGCGCTGCACTGAAATCATGCTGACGCGAATCGACCACATCGGGATCGCCTGCCACGACCTCGACGCCACCGTCGAGTTCTACCGGACCACCTACGGCTTCGAGGTGTTCCACACCGAGGTCAACGAGGAGCAGGGCGTGCGCGAGGCCATGCTCAAGATCAACGAGACGTCCGACGGCGGCGCCTCCTACCTGCAGCTCCTGGAGCCGACCCGCGAGGACTCCGCCGTCGGGAAGTGGCTCGCGAAGAACGGCGAGGGCGTGCACCACATCGCCTTCGGCACGGCGGACGTGGACGGCGACGCCGCCGGGATCCGGGAGAAGGGCGTACGCGTTCTGTACGACGAGCCGCGACGGGGCTCCATGGGGTCACGGATCACCTTCCTGCACCCCAAGGATTGTCACGGTGTGCTGACAGAACTGGTCACTTCGGCGGCTGTTGAGTCTGCTGAGCACTGACCCACGTACATAAGGGCCGGTAGGGTTGGGGGCGGTCGTCCCTGAAACAGGGGCGGCCGGGTTCTGCCGTCCTGACGGCGGAACCTCGCCGGGGTCCGGGTTTCGGGGGACGAGCGACGGGGCAGCAGCCCATGCTCCGCCGTTGATCTGACACCATTCCCCGGGGGCCCCGTTCGGTGGATGGACGGAGCTCGTTTGGACAAGCTTGCGACCAGGGGACGGATGGGACCGCGCAGTGCGGGGCTACGAACGCCAGGAGCGAGAGCCGGCGGCTGACGTCGACCACCTCTCTCGGTTCGAGGCCGAGATGGATCGGCTGAAGACCGAGCGGGAAAAGGCGATCCAGCACGCCGAGGACCTCGGCTACCAGGTCGAGGTGCTGCGCGCCAAGCTGCACGAGGCGCGGCGCACCATCATGACCCGGCCCGCCTACGACAGCGCCGATATCGGCTACCAGGCGGAGCAGTTGCTGCGCAACGCGCAGATGCAGGCCGACCAGATCCGGGCGGACGCCGATCGGGAGCTGAGCCAGGCCCGAGCGCAGACCCAGCGCATCCTCCAGGAGCACGCCGAGCAGGCCGCACGGCTCCAGGCCGAGCTGCACCAGGAGGCGGTGACCCGCCGCCAGCAGCTCGACCAGGAACTGGCCGAGCGCCGCCAGACCGTCGAGTCGCACGTCAACGAGAACGTGGCCTGGGCGGAGCAGCTGCGGGCCCGCACCGAGCAGCAGGCCCGCCGGCTGCTGGACGAGTCCCGCGCGGAGGCCGAGCAGGCGATGGCCGCCGCCCGCGCGGAGGCCGAACGGCTGACCGCCGAGGCCCGGCAGCGGCTGCAGAGCGAGGCCGAGTCGGCCCGCGCGGAGGCCGAGCAGATCCTGCGCCGCGCCCGCACGGATGCCGAGCGCCTGCTCAACGCCGCCTCCACCCAGGCCCAGGAGGCCACCGACCACGCCGAGCAGCTGCGCACCTCCACCGCCACCGAGTCGGAGACCGCCCGCCGCGAGGCCGCCGAGCTGAGCCGGGCCGCCGAGCAGCGCATCGCGGAGGCCGACACGGCGCTGCGCGAGGCCCGCACCGAGGCGGAGAAGCTGGTCACCGAGGCCAAGGAGGCCGCGGCCAAGGCGCTGGCCGGCGCCGAGTCCGCCAACGAGCAGCGCACACGCACGGCCAAGGAGCAGGTCGCCCGGCTGGTCGAGGAGGCCACGAAGGAGGCCGAGCAGACCAGGTCCGATGCCGAGCAGCTGGTCGCGGACGCCCGCGCCGAGGCGGAGAAGATCGTCACCGAGGCCGCGGAGAAGGCCCGTACGATCACCGCCGAGGAGAGCGCCACCCAGCTGTCGAAGGCGGCCAAGACCGCCGAGGACGTGCTGAACAAGGCGGCCGAGGAGGCCAAGCAGACCACGAAGGCCGCGGCCGAGGAGGCCGAGCGGATCCGCACCGAGGCCGAGGCCGAGGCGGACCGGCTGCGCGCCGAGGCGCACGACATCGCCGAGCAGCTCAAGGGCGCGGCGAAGGACGACACCAAGGAGTACCGCGCCAAGACCGTCGAGCTCCAGGAGGAGGCGCGCCGGCTGCGCGGCGAGGCCGAGCAGCTGCGCTCCGAGGCGGTCGCCGAGGGCGAGCGGATCCGGGCCGAGGCCCGGCGCGAGGCCGTGGCGCAGATCGAGGAGGCGGCGAAGTCCGCCGAGGAGCTGCTGGCCAAGGCCAAGGCGGACGCCGACGAGCTGCGCAAGACCGCGACGGCGGACAGCGAGAAGGTGCGCACCGAGGCCATCGAGCGCGCCACCACACTGCGCCGGCAGGCCGAGGAGACCCTGGAGCGCACCCGCAAGGAGGCCGAGCGGTACCGCGCGGAGGCGGACGAGCAGGCGGAGTCGGTCCGGGCGGACGCCGAGCGCGCCGCGCGCGAGCTGCGCGAAGAGACCGAGCGGGCGCTCGCGGCCCGGCAGGCGGAGGCCACCGAGGAGCTGACCCGGCTGCACACCGAGGCCGAGGAGCGCCTGACCGCCGCGGAGCAGTCGCTGGCCGACGCCCGCGAGGAGGCCGCGCGGATCCGCCGCGAGGCCGGCGAGGAGGCCGACCGGCTGCGCACAGAGGCGGCCGAACGCATCCGCACCCTGCAGCAGCAGGCGGAGGCCGAGGCCGACCGGCTGCGCACCGAGGCCGCCTCGGACGCGTCCGCCTCGCGCGCGGAGGGCGAGGCCATCGCCGTACGGCTGCGTTCGGAGGCCGCGGCGGAGGCGGAGCGGCTCAAAGTGGAGGCCCAGGACACCGCCGACCGGGTCCGTGCCGAGGCGCAGGCCGCCGCGGAGCGGCTGGGTTCGGAGGCGTCCGAGACGCTGGCCGCCGCCCAGGAGGAGGCCGCGCGGCGCCGCCGCGAGGCCGAGGAACTCCTCGGCGCGGCGCGCCAGGAGGCCGACCAGGAGCGCGAGCGGGCCCGCGAGCAGAGCGAGGAGCTGCTGGCCTCGGCGCGCAAGCGCGTGGAGGAGGCGCAGGCCGAGGCCACCCGGCTGGTGGAGGAGGCCGACCGGCGCGCCACCGAGCTGGTGTCGGCCGCCGAGCAGCACGCGCAGCAGGTGCGGGACTCCGTCGCCGGGCTGCACGAGCAGGCGCAGGAGGAGATCACCGGGCTGCGCTCGGCCGCCGAGCACGCGGCGGACCGTACCCGCCGGGAGGCCGAGGAGGAGGCGGACCGGGTCCGCGCCGACGCCTACGCCGAGCGGGAGCGGGCGAGCGAGGACGCCTCGAGGCTGCGGCGCGAGGCCCAGGAGGAGACCGAGGCCGCCAAGGCGCTCTCGGAGCGCACGGTGTCGGAGGCGATCGCGGAGGCGGAGCGCATCCGTACGGATGTCGCCGAGCACGCCCAGCGAGTGCGCACCGAGGCCTCGGACACGATCGCGCAGGCCGAGCAGGACGCCGCGCGCACCCGGGCGGACGCCCGCGAGGACGCCAACCGCATCCGGTCGGACGCGGCGACGCAGGCGGACACGCTGATCTCCGAGGCGCGCTCGGAGGCGGAGCGGCTCCAGACGGAGACGATCATGGAGGCCGACCGGCTGCGGACGGAGACGATCTCCGAGGCCGACCGGCTGCGGACGAAGACGATCACCGAGACGGACCGGCTGCGGGCGGAGACGGCCGCGGAGGCCGAGCGGGTGCGGGCGGAGTCCGTCGCCAAGGCGGAGAGGCTGATCTCGGACGCCACGGGGGACGCGGAGCGGCTGCGTGCCGAGGCCGCGGAGACCGTGGGCTCCGCGCAGACCCGTGCCGAGCGGATCCGCAACGAGTCCGAGCAGCTGAAGGCCGAGGCGGAGGCGGAGGCCGAGCGCATGCTGACCGCCGCCCGCGAGGAGGCCGAGCGGACCCTGGACGAGGCCCGCAAGGACGCCAACAAGCGGCGTTCGGAGGCGGCCGAGCAGGTCGACACGCTGATCACGGAGACCACCGCCGAGGCCGACAAGCTGCTCACCGAGGCGCAGGCGAGCGCGGTCAAGACCAAGGCGGACGCGGAGTCCCAGGCCGACACGATGGTGGGCGCGGCCCGCCAGGAGGCCGAGCGGCTCGTGTCCGAGGCGACCGTGCAGGGCAACACGCTGGTGGAGAAGGCCCGTACGGACGCGGACGAGCTGCTCGTCGGCGCCCGCCGGGACGCCACGCAGATCCGCGAGCGCGCCGAGGAGCTGCGCGAGCGCCTGACCGCCGAGATCGAGGAGCTGCACGAGCGGGCCCGCCGCGAGGCCGCCGAGACGATGAAGTCGGCCGGCGACCGCTGCGACGCGCTGATCAAGGCCGCCGAGGAGCAGCTGGCCAAGGCGCAGGCCAAGGCCAAGGAGATCGTCTCCGACGCGAACTCCGAGGCGGGCAAGGTGCGGATCGCCGCCGTCAAGAAGGCCGAGGGCCTGCTGAAGGAGGCCGAGCAGAAGAAGGCGGCGCTCGCCAAGGAGGCCGAGGAGCTCAAGGCCGAGGCGGTCCGCGAGGCCCGGCGCACGGTCGAGGAGGGCAAGCGCGAGCTGGACATCCTGGTGCGCCGGCGCGAGGACATCAACGCGGAGATCTCCCGTGTCCAGGACGTCCTGGAGGCGCTCGAGTCCTTCGAGGCCCCGTCGTCCGGCAAGGACGGCGGCGTGAAGGCGGGCGCCACCGTGGGCGCACCCCGGTCGGGTGGCAAGTCGTCAGAAGGCTAACCTAGGGAGTGATTCGGGGCGTTTCGGAGGCTTCCTCGAGGGCCGCCCGGAAGTCCTCGGGGTGCCCTTCGGGGACTTTGCCCCGGTCCTTGGCAAGCCGTCCGGCGGTCAGCCACTCAAAAGAGGTGTCATTCTCCGGATCAAACACGTATCCGCTCGATGACACACCGCTTCGGCCCCTAGGATTCGACCTATCACCTCACCGGTCTCATTCGACAGGAACCCCATGAGCGACACTTCCCCCTACGGCTTCGAGCTTGTGCGGCGTGGGTACGACCGCGCTCAGGTGGACGAACGTATCTCCAAGCTCGTCTCCGACCGTGACAGCGCTCTCTCCCGCATCACCGCTCTGGAGAAGCGCATCGAGGAGCTCCACCTCGAGACGCAGAACGCCCAGGCGCAGGTCACCGACGCGGAGCCGTCGTACGCGGGTCTCGGCGCGCGGGTCGAGAAGATCCTGCGCCTCGCCGAGGAAGAGGCGAAGGATCTGCGTGAGGAGGCCCGACGCGCGGCCGAGCAGCACCGCGAACTCGCCGAGTCGGCGGCCCAGCAGGTCCGCAACGACGCCGAGTCCTTCGCCGCGGAGCGCAAGGCCAAGGCCGAGGACGAGGGCGTCCGGATCGTCGAGAAGGCCAAGGGCGAGGCCGCCCAGCTGCGCTCCGAGGCGCAGAAGGACGCGCAGTCCAAGCGCGAGGAGGCGGACGCCCTCTTCGAGGAGACCCGCGCCAAGGCCGCCCAGGCCGCCGCCGACTTCGAGACGAACCTCGCCAAGCGCCGCGAGCAGTCCGAGCGCGACCTGGCGTCCCGTCAGGCCAAGGCCGAGAAGCGGCTCGCGGAGATCGAGCACCGCGCCGAGCAGCTGCGCCTGGAGGCGGAGAAGCTGCGCACCGACGCCGAGCGCCGCGCCCGCCAGACCGTCGAGACGGCGCAGCGCCAGGCCGAGGACATCGTGGCCGACGCCAACGCCAAGGCTGACCGCATCCGTTCGGAGTCCGAGCGCGAGCTCGCCGCGCTGACCAACCGTCGCGACTCCATCAACGCCCAGCTGACCAACGTGCGCGAGATGCTGGCGACCCTCACCGGTGCCGCGGTCGCCGCCGCGGGCACGCCGGCCGAGGACGAGCCGATCTCCCGCGGGGTTCCGGCCCAGCAGACCCGCTGACGAACGCCCCCGCCGGGGCCGACCGTCGTCGAGCCCCCCGCCGCCTTCCGGTGGCGGGGGGCTTTGTGCGGTTCTAGCGTGGCCGCATGATCGAGCTCTCGGGCCTGACCAAGAGGTACGGCGAGAAGGTGGCGGTCGACGACCTCACCTTCACGGTGCGGCCGGGCATCGTCACGGGCTTCCTCGGGCCCAACGGTGCCGGGAAGTCCACCACCATGCGGATGATCCTCGGCCTGGACCATCCCACCGCCGGGGACGTGCGCATCGACGGCCGGCACTATCACGAGCTGGCGGACCCGCTCACGTACATCGGCGCCCTGCTGGACGCCAAGGCGGTGCACGGTGGCCGCCGCGCCTACCACCACCTGCTGTGCCTCGCCCAGAGCAACGGCATCCCCACCGGCCGGGTGCACGAGGTGCTGGAGACGGTGGGGCTGACGGCGGTGGCCCGGAAGAAGGCGAAGGGCTTCTCGCTCGGCATGAGCCAGCGGCTCGGCATCGCGGGCGCGCTGCTCGGCGATCCCCGGATCCTGATGTTCGACGAGCCGGTCAACGGCCTCGATCCCGAGGGCATCCACTGGATCCGCGGCCTGATGAAGTCGCTGGCCACCCAGGGCCGTACGGTCTTCGTCTCCTCCCATCTGATGAGCGAGATGGCGCTGACCGCCGACCACCTCGTCGTGATCGGCCAGGGCAGGCTGCTGGCCGACACCTCCATGGCGGACTTCATCGAGTGCAACTCCCGCTCCTGTGTCCGCATCCGCACCCCGGACCGCGAGCGGCTGCTCGACGCGCTGCACGGCGCGGGCATCACGGCCGTGGAGACCGGCGACGGGCTGCTGGAGGTCGAGGGCGGCAAGGCCGAGCACATCGGCGAGCTGGCCGCGCGGCACCACGTGGTGCTGCACGAGCTGAGCAGCCGGCGGTCCTCCCTGGAGGAGGCGTTCATGCGGCTGACCGCCCCCTCGGTGGAGTACCACGCGCGGACGGAGCCGCCCGAGCGGCCGTGGGGCGCGGACTGGGACACGGGAACCTGGCGGGGCGCGGCCGACACGGCCGACCCGGCGACCAAGACGACGGCGGAGGGCTGAGGCATGGCGGCGACCCAGGTCATCCGGTCCGAGTGGACCAAGATCCGGTCGGTGGCGTCCACCGTGTGGACGCTGTCCCTGGCCGTGGTCGTCACCGTCGCCCTCGGGACGCTGATCTCGGCGCTGTCGAAGAACGAGTTCGGCGACATGCCCCCGCAGGAGCGGCTCTCCTTCGACCCGACCCTCCTCAGCTTCGCGGGCATGACTCTCGGCCAGCTGGCGATGATCGTGTTCGGGGTGCTGGTGGTGTCCAACGAGTACAGCACCGGCATGATCCGCACCTCGCTGGCCGCGGTCCCGCGGCGGGCGGCCTTCCTGGCGAGCAAGGTGGCCGTCGCGACCGGCCTGGCCCTGGTCGTCGGCATGGCCACCAGCTTCGCCACCTTCTTCCTCGGGCAGGCGATGCTCGGCTCGCTGGGGACCTCGCTCGGGGCCCCCGGCGTCCTGCGGGCGGTGATCGGCGGCGGCCTCTACATGACCCTCATCGCGATGTTCTCGATGGGCGTCGCCGCGATGCTGCGCTCGCCGATGCTGTCGCTGGGCATCCTGATGCCCTTCTTCTTCCTGATCTCCAACATCCTCGGCAACGTGTCGGTGACGAAGAAGGTCGGCCGGTTCCTGCCCGACCAGGCGGGCAGCCGGATCATGGAGGTGATCCCCCGGGTCCGCGACGACACCCCGTACGGGCCCTGGGGCGGCCTCGGGATCATGGCGCTCTGGGTGATCGCGGCGCTCGCGGGCGGCTACGCGCTGCTGCGGAAGCGGGACGCCTGAGATCCGTTCGCCGCTCACCCCCCTCGTTTTACTTTCTTTTGGCCGGAACCGTCAGCGCCCGGATATCCTCCTAACCCTTACGGGGGCGTGTGCCCCGCTGTCCTGCAATTCCGGGACGGGTACCTTCCGATGGGACCGGAGCATGATCGAGGCAGTCGGCCTGACCAAGCGCTATGGCGACAAGACCGCCGTGTACAACCTCTCCTTCCAGGTACGGCCCGGGGCCGTCACCGGCTTCCTGGGGCCGAACGGCTCGGGCAAGTCGACGACCATGCGGATGATCCTCGGGCTGGACAACCCCACCGCGGGCGCAGTGACGATCGGCGGCTACCCGTACCGCAAGCTGCCCAACGCACCGCGCCAGGTGGGCGCTCTGCTGGACGCGAAGGCCGTGCACGGCGGCCGGTCCGCCCGCAACCACCTGCTGTCCCTGGCCCAGCTGTCGGGTATCCCGGCGCGCCGCGTCGACGAGGTGCTGGGCGTGGTCGGTCTCCAGGGCGTGGCCAGGAAGCGCTCCAAGGGCTTCTCGCTGGGCATGGGGCAGCGGCTCGGCATCGCCGCGGCGCTGCTGGGTGACCCGCAGGTGCTGCTGTTCGACGAGCCCGTGAACGGCCTCGACCCCGAGGGCATCCTCTGGGTGCGGAACCTGATGAAGTCGCTGGCCGCCGAGGGGCGGACCGTGTTCGTCTCCAGTCACCTCATGAGCGAGATGGCGCTGACCGCCGACCATCTGATCGTCATCGGACGCGGCCAGCTGCTCGCCGACATGAGCGTGCGGGACTTCATCTCCGCGAACTCCGCGGACTTCGCCCGTGTCCGCACCCCGGACACCGAGCCGCAGCAGCGGGAGAAGCTGACCGCCGCGCTGACCGAGGCCGGCGGCCATGTACTGCCAGAGCAGGACGGCGCGCTGCGGGTGACCGGGCTGCCGCTGCC
>NZ_MUBM01000392.1 GCF_002154505.1 Streptomyces carpinensis
CCATCCGGGCCAGGGCGCGCCGCCCGGTGGGCTCGGCGACCTCGATCACGTCGAACGCCCGCCCGACCGCCAGCATCACCGCGGCGCCCGGCAGCTCGGCCCACGCCCTGGTCACCTCGTCGAGGGTGGCCCCGGCCGGGATCTCGGGCGCGAACTCCAGAGGATGGGCGCCCGGAGCCGGGCAGTCGGTGCGGCCGCAGGAACAGGCACCACCGACGGCCCGCGCGCCCCGCACCACGTCCCAGCCCCACAGCCCCGTGTACTCGGCCACCACCGTGCACTCCGAGGAACGGTACGACCGGCCGCGCCGTCGCGCGCCGGAGCGGATCTCGCGAATGCCGCCGATCGTGAAGCCCATGCCCCCTCCAACGGGTCCGCCGCCGCGATGGTTACGACGCGGATGCGGATCGTGACTCTCTGTTCGCGATCCTCCCCGGCTCCGCCCGGTCCAGGCGGCGTCCGGAAGCGCCCCGGGTGGTGCGCTCGGCAACATGCGCCCCGGTGTGCACCGCTCCACCAGCCCGCGGTTGTCCTATGTCAAGTGAATCGCGCCAAGGCCACCGAGAGTTCATTCGAAGGGGTGGCGAATGGTGGCGTTTCCGGGATCCCCATGGCTGAGCGCGTGATCGTAGGATTACTGTGAGTGTGCGAGTCCTGGGGGCACATGCACTCGTGGGTATGCCGGAGGCAAGTCGGCCTTCCGTTCGACGGGTGAGAACCGAGGGACGGGCGGCGGTACTGACGGGCATTCTGATAGGGCTTGGCGCACTCGGCGACAAGTGGTCTCAGGAATGGGGGCGTTCCAGTGAGCGGCAAAGGCGGTAGCGGGACGAACGCTGCGAGTGCGGACAAGCGCCCGAACGAGCTGCTCGCCTCCTGGTTCGTGCGCAGCGGCTGGTCCAAGGGCGAACTCGCGCGCCAGGTCAACCGCCGGGCCCGCCAGCTGGGCGCCAACCACATCTCCACCGACACCTCGCGCGTACGGCGCTGGCTGGACGGGGAGAACCCGCGCGAGCCGATCCCCAGGATCCTTTCGGAGCTGTTCTCCGAGCGCTTCGGCTGCGTGGTCTCCGTGGAGGACCTGGGACTGCGCACCGCCCGCCAGTCGCCGTCCGCGACCGGCGTGGACCTGCCCTGGACGGGCCCGCAGACGGTGGCCCTGCTCAGCGAGTTCTCGCGCAGCGACCTGATGCTGGCGCGGCGCGGCTTCCTCGGGACGTCGCTGGTGCTGTCTGCGGGCCCGTCCCTCATCGAGCCGCTGCAGCGCTGGCTCGTGCCCTCCCCGCCGGCCCCGCTCGGCGAGCCCGAGCCGGCCGCCGCGCCCCGCCGGCCCGGCCGGCTCTCCCGCCCCGAGCTTGAGCTGCTGGAGACCACCACCAAGATGTTCCGGCAGTGGGACGCCCAGTGCGGCGGCGGCCTGCGCCGCAAGGCGGTCGTCGGCCAGCTGCACGAGGTGACGGACCTCCTCCAGGAGCCGCAGCGCGAGACCACCACCAGGCGCCTGTTCAAGGTCGCCGCCGAGCTCGCCGAACTGGCCGGCTGGATGAGCTACGACGTCGGGCTCCAGCCCACCGCGCAGAAGTACTTCGTGCTCGCCCTGCACGCCGCCAAGGAAGCCGGCGACAAGCCGCTCGGCTCCTACATCCTGTCCAGCATGAGCCGGCAGATGATCCACCTGGGCCGCCCCGAGGACGCCCTGGAGCTCATCCACCTCGCCCAGTACGGTAGCCGCGACTGCGCCAGTCCGCGCACCCAGTCCATGCTGTATGCGATGGAGGCCCGCGCCTACGCCAACATGGGCCAGCCCGGCAAGTGCAAGCGCGCGGTGCGGATGGCCGAGGACGCCTTCTCCGACGCCGAGGACTGGGACGAGCCCGACCCCGACTGGATCCGCTTCTTCTCCGAGGCCGAGCTGTACGGCGAGAACTCCCACTCCTTCCGTGACCTCGCCTACGTCGCCGGCCGCAGCCCCACGTACGCCTCGCTGGCCGAGCCACTGATGGAGAAGGCCGTCCAACTGTTCGCCGAGGACCACGAACACCAGCGGTCGTACGCGCTGAACCTCATCGGCATGGCCACGGTCCACCTGCTCCAGCGCGAGCCCGAGCAGAGCACCCGGTATGCCGCGCAGGCCATGCAGGTGGCCAAGAAGGTCCGCTCCGAGCGCGTGAACACCCGCATCCGCAAGACCGTCGACAACGCCGTACGCGAGTACGGCGACCTCGGCGAGGTCATCGGCCTCACCGAACAGCTCGCCGCCGAGCTGCCCGAAACCGCCGAGGCCGTCTGAGACCGCCGAGGCCTGCCAAGACGTCCGCACCCCGGCACGGCACCCCTTGACCCCGGCCGCGGCCGGCCCTCCCGAACTGCCCGACTCGGCTCCCCCATGCCAGGTCATCGGAAGGCCGCCGCGGCCGGCCCCATGTCCGCGGGCAATTCATCCACGCGTAACACGCGAGGCGCCTTCGTCACCCCGGCGAAACAACGAGGGGCGTCCACCGAAACCGTGCTGCGCCAATCTCATGGCGCATAACCGGCCCACCCCTCATGGCCCGGACACTGCCCGGACCCGATGCCCGGACCGCTCAAGGCTTCGCCCGCACGGGGCCGTACCAACCGACGAGGAGACGCCGATGGCTCCAGCCGTCATGCTTGCGGCGGCGGACGCACCCAAGCTGTCGTCCGCCAACACAGGCTTCATGCTCATCTGTTCCGCCCTGGTGATGCTGATGACCCCGGGCCTGGCCTTCTTCTACGGAGGCATGGTCCGCGTCAAGAGCACGCTCAACATGCTGATGATGAGCTTCATCAGCCTCGGGATCATCACCATTCTCTGGGTGCTCTACGGCTTCTCGATGGCCTTCGGCAGCGACCACGGCTCGCTCGTCGGGTGGACCTCCGACTTCGTCGGCTTCGGCGGAATCGGCAAGACGGACCTGTGGCCCGGCTACACCATCCCGGTCTTCGTCTTCGCCGTCTTCCAGATGATGTTCGCGATCATCACCCCGGCTCTGATCAGCGGCGCCCTGGCCGACCGGGTGAAGTTCACCGCCTGGTCGCTGTTCGTCGTGCTGTGGGCCACGATCGTGTACTTCCCGGTCGCCCACTGGGTCTGGGGCACCGGCGGCTGGGCCTTCGACCTGGGCGTCATCGACTTCGCCGGTGGCACCGCGGTGCACATCAACGCCGGTGCGGCGGCGCTCGGCGTGATCCTCGTCATCGGCAAGCGGGTCGGTTTCAAGAAGGACCCGATGCGCCCGCACAGCCTTCCACTGGTCATGCTCGGCGCGGGCCTGCTGTGGTTCGGCTGGTTCGGCTTCAACGCCGGCTCCTGGCTCGGCAACGACGACGGCGTCGGCCCGCTGATGTTCGTCAACACCCAGATCGCCACCGCCGCCGCCATGCTCGCCTGGCTCGGCTACGAGAAGGTCCGCCACGGCGCGTGCACCACGCTGGGCGCCGCCTCCGGCGCGGTCGCCGGACTGGTCGCCATCACCCCCTCCGGCGGCGCCGTCTCCCCGCTCGGCGCGATCGCGGTCGGCGCCGTCGCGGGTGTGCTGTGCGCCATGGCGGTCGGCCTGAAGTACAGGTTCGGCTACGACGACTCCCTCGACGTGGTCGGCGTCCACATGGTCGGCGGTGTCATCGGCTCCCTGCTGATCGGCCTCTTCGCCAGCGGCAAGGGCCAGTCCGACGTCAAGGGCCTCTTCTACGGCGGTGGCCTGGACCAGTTCTGGAAGCAGTGCGCCGGTGTCTTCGCCGTCCTCGCCTACTCCCTGGTCGCCTCCGCGGTCCTCGCCTTCCTGATCGACAAGGCGATCGGGATGCGGGTCCCCGAGGACGAGGAGATCTCCGGCATCGACCGGGCCGAGCACGCCGAGACCGCGTACGACTTCAGCGGCGCGGGCGGCGGTGCCGCCGGCGTCCTGGCCGCCCACGCCGCCACACAGAGCAAGCAGAGCAAGAAGGTGGACGCATGAAGCTCATCACCGCCGTCGTGAAGCCTCACCGGCTCGACGAGATCAAGGAGGCCCTCCAGGCCTTCGGCGTCCACGGCCTCACGGTCACCGAGGCCAGTGGCTACGGCCGTCAGCGCGGGCACACCGAGGTCTACCGCGGCGCGGAGTACACGGTCGACCTGGTGCCCAAGATCCGTATCGAGGTACTGGCCGAGGACGACGACGCCGAACAACTCATCGAGGTCGTGGTCAAGGCGGCCCGCACGGGCAAGATCGGGGACGGGAAGGTCTGGTCCCTCCCGGTCGACACGGCCGTACGGGTGCGGACCGGCGAGCGCGGCCCGGACGCGCTCTGAAACGGCACGAGGACAGGAGTCGCCGGGTGACGGGTACGGACGTGCGGGACGGAACACAGGACCCGGGACCCGGTGGCTACGCGGCCGCCCGGCTGCGACTCCTCACCGAGGGGGCGCGGTCCGGGCCGCCGCGCCGTGCGGCCCTCGCCGAGCTGACCGACGACTGGCTCGCCGGCCTGTTCGACGCGGTCGCGGCCGAGACGGCGGACGGACGGCCGGCGCCGGGCGTCTCGCTGGTCGCCGTCGGCGGATACGGGCGCGGCGAGCTCTCCCCGCGCAGCGACCTCGACCTGCTCCTGCTGCACGACGGCGGTGACCTCGGCGCGGTCGCCGCCCTCGCCGACCGCCTCTGGTACCCGGTGTGGGACCTCGGCCTCGCCCTCGACCACTCGGTCCGCACCCCGGCCGAGGCCCGCAAGACCGCGGGGGACGACCTCAAGGTCCAGCTCGGTCTGCTGGACGCCCGCCACCTCGCGGGCGACGCCGCCCTGACGGCCGGGCTGCGCACGGCGGTTCTCGCCGACTGGCGCAACCAGGCGGTCCGACGTCTCCCCGAACTCCAGGAACTGTCCGCCGAACGCGCCGCACGCCAGGGCGAGCTGCGGTACCTGCTGGAGCCGGACCTGAAGGAGGCCCGCGGCGGCCTGAGGGACGCCACCGCCCTGCGCGCCGTGGCCGCCTCCTGGCTGGCCGACGCCCCGCGCGAGGGGCTCGCCGACGCCCGCCGCCGGCTGCTCGACGCACGGGACGCCCTGCACCTGACGACCGGCCGCGCCACCGACCGGCTCGCCCTGCAGGAGCAGGACCAGGTCGCCGCCGCACTGGACCTGCTCGACGCCGACGCCCTGCTGCGCCAGGTGTACGAGGCGGCACGGGTCATCTCGTACGCCAGTGACGTCACCTGGCGCGAAGTGGGGCGCGTGATCAGGTCGCGCGCTGTGCGGCCGAGGCTGCGCGAAAAGGCAAGGGAGCGAAGCGACTTCCTCAGAAGGGCGGTGGCGGGCGACTGGCGGGGGGCGCTGGACGGCGGGAAACCGGCGGCGGAGCGGTCCCCTCTCGCCGAAGGCGTGGTCGAGCAGGACGGCGAGGTGGTGCTCGCCCGGACCGCGCGCCCGGAACGCGACCCCGTGCTGCCGTTGCGCGCCGCGGCCGCCGCCGCACAGGCCGGCCTGCCTCTTTCCCTGTACGCCGTACGCCGCCTGGCCGCCACCGCGCGCCCCCTGCCCACGCCCTGGCCCGCCGAGGCCCGCGAACAGCTCGTCACCCTGCTCGGCTCCGGCCGCCCCACCGTCGACGTGTGGGAGGCGCTGGAGGCCGAGGGCGTGATCACCCGGCTGCTGCCCGACTGGGAACGGGTGCGCTGCCGCCCGCAGCGCAACGCCGTCCACGTCTGGACCGTGGACCGCCACCTGATCGAGACGGCCGTGCGGGCCTCCGAGCTCACCCGCCGGGTCGGCCGCCCCGACCTGCTCCTGGTCGCCGCGCTGCTGCACGACATCGGCAAGGGGTGGCCCGGCGACCACTCCGTGACCGGCGAGACCATCGCCCGGGACGTGGCCGGACGGATCGGCTTCGACCGCGCCGACGCCGCCGTGCTCGCCGGCCTCGTGCGCCACCACCTGCTGCTCGTCGAGACCGCCACCCGGCGCGACCTGGACGACCCCGCCACCGTCCGCGCGGTCGCCGAGGCGGTCGGCACCCAGAGCACGCTGGAACTCCTGCACGCCCTGACCGAGGCGGACGCGCTGGCCACCGGCCCGGCCGCCTGGTCCTCCTGGCGCGGCTCCCTCGTCGCCGAACTGGTCCGACGGGTCTCCGCGGTCCTCGCCGGGGACGTGCCCGACGGGCCCGAGGCGGCCGCCGCGCCCACCGCCGAGCACGAACGGCTCGCCGTCGAGGCCTGGCGCACGGGCGGCCCGGTCCTGGCGCTGCGCCCGCAACCCGGGGAAGCGCTGGGAGACCCCTCCGGGGAACCCGAACCCCTCGGCGTCGAACTGCTGATCGCCGTCCCCGACCAGCCGGGCGTGCTGCCCTCGGTCGCCGGGCTGCTGGCCGTGCACCGGCTGACGGTCCGCACGGCCGAGCTGCGCAGCCTGGAGCTGCCCGGCGTCGTCGACGACGGCGCCGTCCTGCTGCTGAACTGGCGGGTCGCCGCCGAGTACGGCTCGCTGCCCCAGGCCGCCCGGCTGCGCGCCGATCTCGGCCGGGCCCTGGACGGCTCCCTGGACATCGCGGGCCGGCTCGCCGAGCGGGACGCCGCCTACCCGCGCCGCCGGGGCGTGGTGGCGCCCCCGCCGCGCGTGAGGGTCGCCCCGGCCGCCTCCCGGCACGCCACCGTGATCGAGGTCCGCGCCCAGGACGCGCCGGGCCTGCTCTTCCGCCTCGGCAGGGCCCTGGAGGACGCGAAGGTGAGGGTGCGCAGCGCGCACGTCAGCACGCTGGGCGCGAACGCCGTCGACGCCTTCTACGTCACCGGCCCGGCGGGCGATCCGCTGCCCGGCGAGGAGGCGGCGTCCGTGGCTCGGAGACTGGAGGAGGCGCTGCAGGCATGACCTCGTGGCCGCGGCCCGCACTCGCCCCATGTGGCTCCCCGCCACGGCGGGGAAGGCCCGGGGCGCGCGTCGAGGCCGGCACGGACGACGGGCGCCTCCAGCCGCTGCGGCGGTGTGTCCCTGCTCGCTGTCTTCAGCGGGTGGGACCGAATTGCTTGCAGGGCCGGATACCCTGGAGGGCAGCCCGAAACGACTCCGACTCCGAGGACCGACGCCGCCGTGTTCGATACTCTCTCCGACCGCCTCTCAGCGACTTTCAAGAACCTGCGTGGCAAGGGGCGGCTCTCCGAGGCGGACATCGACGCCACGGCGCGCGAAATCCGCATCGCCCTTCTCGAGGCCGACGTGGCGCTGCCCGTCGTCCGCGCGTTCATCAAGAACGTCAAGGAGCGCGCCCTCGGCGCCGAGGTGTCCCGCGCGCTGAACCCGGCCCAGCAGGTCCTGAAGATCGTCAACGACGAGCTCGTCACCATCCTGGGTGGCGAGACCCGGCGCCTGCGGTTCGCCAAGCAGCCGCCGACCGTGATCATGCTGGCAGGTCTGCAGGGCGCCGGTAAGACCACCCTCGCGGGCAAGCTCGGCAAGTGGCTCGAGGAGCAGGGCCACTCCCCGCTGCTGGTCGCCTGTGACCTCCAGCGCCCCAACGCCGTGAACCAGCTCAGTGTCGTGGCCGAGCGCGCCGGCGTGGCCGTCTACGCGCCCGAGCCGGGCAACGGCGTCGGCGACCCGGTCAAGGTCGCCAAGGACTCCATCGACTTCGCGAGGGCCAAGGTCCACGACATCGTGATCGTGGACACCGCCGGCCGCCTCGGCATCGACGCCGAGATGATGCAGCAGGCCGCGGACATCCGGGACGCGGTCGGCCCCGACGAGATCCTCTTCGTCGTCGACGCGATGATCGGTCAGGACGCGGTGAACACCGCGGAGGCCTTCCGCGACGGCGTCGGCTTCGACGGCGTGGTGCTCTCCAAGCTCGACGGTGACGCCCGCGGTGGTGCGGCCCTGTCGATCCGGCAGATCACCGGCAAGCCGATCATGTTCGCGTCCAACGGTGAGAAGCTCGACGACTTCGACGCCTTCCACCCGGACCGGATGGCCTCCCGCATCCTCGACATGGGTGACCTGCTCACCCTGATCGAGCAGGCGGAGAAGACGTTCAGCCAGGAAGAGGCCGAGAAGATGGCCTCCAAGCTGGCGTCGAAGAAGGGCCAGGACTTCACCCTGGACGACTTCCTGTCCCAGATGGAGCAGGTCCGCAAGATGGGCAGCATCAGCAAGCTGCTCGGGATGCTGCCGGGGATGGGGCAGATCAAGGACCAGATCAACAACATCGACGAGCGCGACGTCGACCGCACCGCCGCGATCATCAAGTCGATGACCCCGGGCGAGCGCCAGGACCCGACGATCATCAACGGCTCGCGCCGCGCCCGTATCGCCAAGGGTTCCGGCGTCGAGGTCAGCGCGGTGAAGAACCTCGTCGAGCGGTTCTTCGAGGCCCGCAAGATGATGTCCCGCATGGCCCAGGGGGGCGGCATGCCCGGCATGCCGGGGATCCCGGGCATGGGCGGCGGCTCCGGCCGGCAGAAGAAGCAGCAGAAGAAGGCCAAGGGCAAGCAGCGCTCGGGCAACCCGATGAAGCGCAAGCAGCAGGAGCAGGAGGAGGCCGAGCGTCGCGCCGCCGCGGCCCAGGGCGGTGGCGCCTTCGGGCTGCCGCAGCAGGGCGGCCAGGACTTCGAGCTGCCGGACGAGTTCAAGAAGTTCATGGGCTGATGCACGAGGCTCACGGGCCGACGGCCGTCGAGGGCTGACGGCCACCGGGGCCACGAGGGCAGTCGTACGACGTCGAGGGCGCCCCCTGCGCAGGGGGCGCCCTCAGCGCGTGCCGGGGCTGGACATGTGCCGTAACGTCCAGATATGAGCAATGCCGCGCCACCACGCAAGGCCCCTGACCAGCCGTGGCGCACCGAAGGTACCCCGGAAGAGCCGCAGAAGCGGCCCGACGGACGAAAGATGCGTGGCAGATGGTGGGGTCTGCTCGTCACCGCCGTGATCGTCTTCCTGGTGGCCTACGGCGGGCTGAGCTACTACAACACGGGCAACGAGCCGACGATCTCCTACACGGAGTTCAGCAGGCAGGTCACCGCCGGCAACGTCAGCACGATCTACTCCAAGGGCGACGCCATCCAGGGCCAGCTGAGGAGCCCCCGCGCCAAGCCGAGCGGTGGCGGCACCTACACGAAGTTCAAGACCCAGCGCCCGGCCTTCGCGGGCGACAATCTCTGGCAGAGCCTGACCAGCCACCACGTCACGGTGACCGCCCAACCGGTGGTGCAGGAGCGCGGGCTCCTGTCCAACCTGCTGCTGTCGCTGGCGCCGATCGCGGTCCTCGCGGTGCTGTGGATCTTCTTCGCCCGGCGGATCGGCTCGGGTCTGGGCGGCCCAGGCGGCCTGCTGGGCCGCAGGGCACCGCCCCGGCCGGTCGAGCTGCGGCCGGGGACCCAGCGCACGACCTTCGCCGACGTGGCCGGAATCGACGAGGTCAAGGGCGAGCTGGACGACGTCGTCGACTTCCTGAAGCACCCCGACGACTACCGCCGCATGGGAGCCAAGATGCCCCGCGGCGTGCTGCTCACGGGCCCACCCGGCACCGGCAAGACACTGCTCGCGCGGGCGGTGGCCGGTGAGGCGGGGGTGCCCTTCTTCTCGGCGTCCGCGTCCGAGTTCATCGAGATGATCGTCGGCGTCGGCGCCTCCCGCGTGCGCGAGCTGTTCGCGGAGGCCCGCAAGATGGCCCCGTCGATCGTCTTCATCGACGAGATCGACACCATCGGCCGGGCGCGGGGCGGCGGCGCGTCGATGGGCGGCCACGACGAACGCGAACAGACGCTGAACCAGATCCTGACCGAGATGGACGGCTTCTCCGGCTCCGAGGGCGTGATCGTGCTGGCCGCGACCAACCGCGCCGACGTCCTGGACCCGGCCCTGACCCGCCCGGGCCGCTTCGACCGGCTGGTCCAGGTCGCACCGCCGGACCGGGGCGGCCGGGAGGCGATCCTGAAGATCCACACCCGGGAGATACCGCTCGCCGGTGACGTGGACCTCGCCCGGGTGGCCCGTACGACCCCGGGCATGACCGGTGCCGAACTGGCCAACCTCGCCAACGAGGCCGCCCTGCTCGCGGTCAAGCGACGGCAGCGCGCGGTCACCCAGACCGACTTCTCGGAGGCGCTGGAGAAGGTGCAGCTCGGCGCCGAACGCGCCCTCGTGATGCCCGAGGAGGAACGCCGGCGCACCGCGTACCACGAGAGCGGGCACGCCCTGCTCGGCATGCTCCAGCCCGGCGCCGACCCGGTCCGCAAGATCACCATCGTGCCGCGCGGGAGGGCGCTCGGCGTGACCCTGTCGACGCCGGAGTCCGACAAGTACGCGTACACCGAGGAATACCTGCGCGGCCGGATCATCGGCGCGCTCGGCGGCATGGCAGCGGAGCACGTGGTCTACGGCGTGATCACGACCGGCTCGGAGAGCGACCTGGAGCAGGTCACCAACATCGCGCGCGGGATGGTGGCCCGCTGGGGCATGAGCGAGCACCTGGGCCGTCTGTCGGCCCTGCCCAACGACGCCCAGCAGGCCTACGGGCTCGCCGCCGCCCCGCAGACCCTGGACACCATCGACACCGAGATGCGGCGCATCGTCGACGAGTGCTACGAGGAGGCGTGCCGCAAGCTGGGCGAGCACCGAGGGCAACTGGACGCCCTGGCCGCGGCCCTGCTGGAGAACGAGACGCTGGAGGAGGCCGACGCCTACCGGGTCGCCGGCGTCACCCGCCTGAAGAAGGACCTGGAGGCGGAGGCGGAGCCCGCGCCGCTGACGGACGTCCGGGGGAACGGACGTCCGGCCGGAACCGACGACGTCCAGGGAGGCGTCTAGGGGATACCGGATGTCTGGATCCGGACGTCTGGATCCGATGTCTAGGGGATCCGCGCGATCAGATAGCGGAACACGTTCGGCATCCACACCGTGCCGTCGGACCGACGGTGCGCGTGGAGGGCCTCCGCCAGCTCCTTCTCGACCTGGTTCTCGTCGCTCGCCACCATCGCCGCGTCGAACAGGCCCGTGGAGAGCATGCCGCGGACCGCGCTGTCCAGGTCGGCATACCCGAAGGGACAGGCGACCCGCCCGGAGCCGTCCGGGCGCAGCCCGGCGCGCCGGGCCACCTCCTCCATCTCGTCGCGCAGCGGGGGACGTGGGCCCCCCGTGCCACGCGCCGGATCGTCCGGCCTGGTCGCCACCCGCAGCACGGACGAGGTGGCGCACCGCTCCGGCGGCCCCCAGCCGGCCAGCACCACGGGCGCCCCGCGCTCGGCGAGCGGTGTCGCCGCGGCGAGCAGTGCGCCCAGCCCCTCCGAGTCGCCCGCGAGGCCCCCGATCGGCTCGAAGGCGGTCACCAGGGTGTACCGGGGCGTCCGGACACCGGCATGGTCCGCGAGACCCGCGAGGTCGTCGAGCGGTCCGTCGACGACCCGGACGCCCGCGGTCCGGACCTCCGCACGCGCGCGCGTGCCCCACGCCTCCGGTTGCAGCCGCTGCCGTGCGAGAGCGAGCCGTTCGGGCGAGGAGGGGTCGGCACCGGTGACCGCCGCCCCTCTGGACGCCGCCATGAGCAGGGCGAGCCCCGAGCCGCAGCCGAGAGCCAGCAGCCGGGTGCCGCAGCCCACTTCCAGCCGCTCGTAGACGGCCTCGTAGAGCGGCACCAGCATCCGTTCCTGGATCTCGGACCAGTCACGCGCGCGTGCCCGCGGATCCACCTGGGGCACCGGCCCCGCGTGTCCCGCGTGCTGCCGCACGAGCGTAGGTGTCATGGATAAGCGCCCCAATCCGCCGAGAAACGCCGCTGCCCGATTCCGTGGCCCCGTGCAGTGCGCCGCACTTCCGTATGCCAGGTAACTCCCCGCTCCCCACTGCGTCCAGGGGTCGTGAGGTCATGCTTGTTCCGTTCCGGGCGCCTGGCCCGAGATTTCACAGTCCGGTAACCGGGGCCTCGCCGAGCCGTACGTCCCGCCCCGGGGCGGGCCGGTGCGGGACGCCGAGGACGCGCCCGGTAACGTCACGGTCGTCGCGCACGCTTACCCAGGTACAGGCTTCCGCCGGGGAAGCGGCCGAAACGCCTCTTGCACATCGTGGGAGGACATGCGCACCGGTGTGCGAGCCGGTCCTACGCGCGGGTGCGTACGCGGGGCTACGCACCACCTTGGTACGAGCTGTGCGGCTTCTCCGCAGATCAGCGCACCCGCCCTCGTCAGGACGCATCAGCGGCAACTGACGGGTACGTGCAAATTATTTGGGATGCCCCGGAATAGGAACACAGTGGCACCCCCGCTCGTTGTCATTACGTGAGCACGACACAGACACCACCTGTTCTCGCCGCGGAGCTGGCGCAGGCGTGGGCCGACATTCAGCGGTACCACCCCGAGCTGCCCGACCTCGCCGCGCCTGAGTCCCTGATCGGGGAGTCGTCGTCCGCGTGCGGACACGAACTCTCCTTCGAACGGCTGCTTCATGAAGCAGTCCACGGCATCGCCGCCGCGCGCGGGGTCCGCGACACCTCCCGCGCCGGCCGCTACCACAACCGCCGATTCCTCGCCATCGCCGAGGAGCTGGGCCTGGACCACCCCGAGGAGCCGCACCCGAGCAGCGGTTTCTCCCTGGTCACGCTCAGCCCCGAGGCGAAGCGGCGCTACCGCCCGACGATCGAGCGTCTCCAGCGCGCCCTGAAGGCGCACACGGCCGCGACGTCCGCCGACACCGGCCGTACCTTCCGCGGTCCGGCGGCCCGTCACGGCTCCTCCGGCGGCGGAGTCCGGGTCAAGGCGGTCTGCGACTGCGGCCGTAACGTCCGCGTGGTCCCCTCGGTCCTGGCCCAGGCCCCGATCATGTGCGGCGGCTGCGGCAAGCCGTTCAGGATCCCGGAGGTCGTGGGGGCGGCCGCCGGCTGAGATACGGCTGCTCGTGGCAGCCGCATCTCGGGGGAAGCACCCGAAGCACCCGGAAAGCCGGGTGCGGATCGGGTATGCCCGCGCGCGGCCGGGTCACCCTCCGCCAGGGGCGACCCGCGGGGTATGGCACAATGACTAGCTGTACTCGACAGCCGCACAGGACCCCTCTCTCCTCCGGCTGACGCGTCCATCGGGCACTCGGGTACCGCAACCCCACGCGGCGACTCCGCCGTGCCCAACCACGTCAAATCCAGGAGAACCCACTCCCGTGGCAGTCAAGATCAAGCTGAAGCGTCTGGGCAAGATCCGTTCGCCTCACTACCGCATCGTCGTCGCCGACTCCCGTACCCGCCGTGACGGCCGGGCCATCGAGGAGATCGGTCTGTACCACCCGGTGCAGAACCCCTCGCGCATCGAGGTCAACGCCGAGCGTGTGGCGTACTGGCTCTCCGTCGGCGCCCAGCCGACCGAGCCGGTCCTCGCCATCCTGAAGAAGACCGGCGACTGGCAGAAGTTCAAGGGCGAGCCCGCCCCTGCGCCGCTGCTGCAGCCGGAGGAGAAGGCCGCGCGTCCGTCGTTCGAGGCCCTCGGTGGCGACGACGAGGGCAAGGGTGAGGCGATCACCCAGAAGAAGAAGGCTGAGAAGAAGGACGAGGCGGCCGCCGAGTCCGAGTCGACCGAGGCCTGAGCAGCATGCTCGAAGAGGCGCTTGAGCACCTCGTGAAGGGCATCGTCGACAACCCTGACGATGTGCAGGTCGCCTCGCGCAACCTGCGTCGCGGACGCGTGCTGGAGGTCCGGGTCCACCCCGACGACCTCGGCAAGGTGATCGGCCGCAACGGCCGTACCGCACGCGCCCTGCGCACCGTCGTGGGCGCCATCGGCGGTCGCGGTGTCCGCGTCGACCTCGTCGACGTGGACCACGTCCGCTGACGCTTATCGCAACCGGCTCGGGCCGGGGAGGGCTTGAGGGCCGTCCCCGGCCCGTAGTCGTAGACCAGGAGAAGCAAGCACAGTGCAGCTGGTAGTCGCTCGCATCGGCCGTGCGCACGGCATCAAGGGCGAGGTCACCGTAGAGGTGCGCACCGACGAGCCGGAGCTGAGGCTCGCACCCGGCGCCGTACTGCTCACGGACCCCGCGTCGACGGGGCCCCTCACCATCGAGACCGGCCGCGTGCACAGCGGCCGGCTCCTCCTGCGCTTCGAGGGCGTGGCCGACCGCAACGCCGCCGAGGCGCTGCGCAACACCCTCCTGATCGCCGAGGTGGACCCGGACGAGCTGCCCGAGGAGGAGGACGAGTACTACGACCACCAGCTGATCGACCTCGACGTGGTCACCGAGGACGGCGAGACGGTCGGCCGGATCACCGAGATCTCGCACCTGCCCTCCCAGGACCTGTTCGTCGTCGAACGCCCCGACGGCAGCGAGGTGATGATCCCGTTCGTCGAGGAGATCGTCACCGAGATCGACCTCGAGGAGCAGCGGGCCGTCATCGCTCCGCCGCCGGGCCTGATCGACGACCGGGCCGAGATCGCATCGTCGAGGGACGACAGCACCTCCGCCGGGGACGAGGACGCATGAGGCTCGACGTCGTCACGATCTTCCCCGAGTACCTGGAGCCGCTGAACGTCTCCCTCGTGGGCAAGGCACGCGCGCGCGGGCAGCTGAAGGTGCACGTGCACGATCTGCGCGCCTGGACGTACGACCGTCACAACACGGTCGACGACACGCCGTACGGCGGCGGTCCCGGCATGGTGATGAAGACCGAGCCCTGGGGCGACGCCCTGGACTCCGTCCTCGCCGACGGCTACGAGACCGGCTCCCACGCGCCCGCACTGATCGTCCCCACACCCAGCGGGCGCCCGTTCACCCAGGAACTCGCCGTCGAGCTCTCCGAACGCCCCTGGCTGATCTTCACACCGGCTCGCTACGAGGGCATCGACCGCCGGGTCATGGACGAGTACGCGACCCGGATGCCCGTCTACGAGGTGTCCATCGGCGACTACGTGCTGGCCGGCGGTGAGGCGGCCGTCCTGGTCGTCACGGAGGCCGTGGCCCGGCTGCTGCCCGGTGTCCTCGGCAACGCCGAGTCCCACCGGGACGACTCCTTCGCGCCCGGTGCCATGGCGAGCCTGCTGGAGGGCCCCGTCTACACCAAGCCGCCCCGGTGGCGCGATCGAGGCATCCCCGAGGTGCTGCTGAGCGGCCATCACGGGAAGATCGCCCGCTGGCGCCGCGACGAGGCGCTGCGGCGCACCACGGCCAACCGGCCCGACCTGATCGAACGCTGCGACCCCAAGGCCTTCGACAAGAAGGACCGCGAGATGCTGTCCATCCTGGGCTGGGCCCCCGATCCCGAGGGGGAATCGCACGGTCGATTTTGGCGCAGGGCCGACGACGTGGAAGAATAGGCCGCTGTTGTGCGCCGTCCGGCGTGCGCCCCTGCCACAGGGGGACACGACGCCCGCCCCGACCGCACGGCAGTCCTCTTCTGGAAATCCCTAGTTTCCGCTGATGACCTGTGGCATCGGCGAAGAAAGCAGACGAAATGTCTCACCTGCTCGACACCGTCGACGCCGCGTCGCTCCGCGACGACGTCCCCGCCTTCCGCCCGGGCGACACCGTCAACGTCCACGTCCGCGTCATCGAGGGCAACCGCTCCCGTGTGCAGCAGTTCAAGGGCGTGGTGATCCGCCGCCAGGGTTCCGGCGTGCGCGAGACCTTCACGGTCCGCAAGGTCTCCTTCTCCGTCGGCGTCGAGCGCACCTTCCCGGTGCACACCCCGATCGTGGAGAAGATCGAGCTCGTCACCCGGGGTGACGTGCGCCGCGCCAAGCTGTACTACCTCCGCGAGCTGCGCGGCAAGGCCGCGAAGATCAAGGAGAAGCGCGAGAGCTGAGCGCTTTTCGCGAGCCCGTACCACAACACGGGTTCGACACGGGTTCTCAGCGGGGCGGGATAGCATTCCGCCCCGATGGACACCGAAGCACAGCCGACGGAGCGCGACCGCTCCTCCCGCCCCTCCGACGCCGGAGCCGACCAGGCTCCCGACGCGCAGGGGCAGGAGGACCGGTCGCGTTCGTCGTTGGTGGCACCGATCACCGACTGGCTGCCCGGTGGGCGGATCACCCTGACCGTGCTGCTCTGCCTGGTCCTCGTGCTGCTCGTCAACACGTTCGTCCTGCAACCGTTCCAGATCCCGAGTGGATCGATGGAGCAGGGACTGAGGATCGGGGACCGCGTTCTCGTAAACAAGTTGGCGTACCGTTTCGGTGCCGAGCCGCGGCGCGGCGATGTCGTCGTGTTCGACGGCACCGGCTACTTCGGGCACGCCGACTACATCAAACGCGTTGTGGGAGTGGGGGGAGACCACGTGGTGTGCTGCGACAAGGAGGGCAGGATCGAGGTGAACGGCCGGCCGGTCGACGAGTCGACCTTCCTGTACCCCGGCGACAGCCCCTCCGCCGTGCCCTTCGACATCGCCGTGCCCGAGGGCACCCTGTTCGTCCTCGGTGACCACCGCAGCAATTCCAGCGACTCCCGCGACCATCTGGGGTCCCCGGGCGGCGGCATGATCCCGGTCGGCGACGTGGTCGGCCGGGCCGACTGGATCGTCTGGCCCTTCGGTCACTGGACCCACCTCACCCGCCCCGGCGCCTACGCGCGCGTGCCGGCCGCCGACCACGCGGACGGCGCCCATGGGTAGCCGCGGGAAACCACGCGGCGCGCCGGTCAGCGCCGCCGACGACCTGCTGCCCACCGGGGCCCGGCGTGCCGGTGCCCCGCCCGGCGGCCGCACCCGCGCGGAGCGGCGCAAGCTGCAGCGCAAGGTCAAGCGCAAGCGCAGGCGATCCGCCGTCCGGGAGATCCCTCTCCTCGTCGGTGTCGCGGTCCTCATAGCCCTGGTGCTGAAGACCTTCCTCGTGCAGGCGTTCGTGATCCCGTCGGGCTCCATGGAGCAGACGATCCGCATCGGTGACCGTGTGCTGGTGGACAAGCTCACCCCGTGGTTCGGCTCCGAGCCGCAGCGCGGTGACGTCGTCGTCTTCCACGACCCGGGCGGCTGGCTGGCGGACGAGCAGAGCCCGAAGAAGAACGACCCGGTCGGCGTCAAGCAGATCAAGGAGGGCCTGACCTTCATCGGCCTGCTGCCGTCCGACAACGAGAAGGACCTCATCAAACGGGTGGTCGGGGTCGGCGGCGACCACGTCAAGTGCTGCGACGCGCAGGGACGGGTGACCGTCAACGGCGTTCCCCTGAACGAGGGCGACTATCTCTATCCGGGCAACGCCCCCTCCGAAACCCCGTTCGACATCACCGTTCCCCAGGGCCGGCTGTGGGTGATGGGCGATCACCGGGCCGACTCGGCCGACTCGCGGGTGCACCGGAACACCCCGTATGGCGGCACGGTCTCCGAGAAATCCGTGGTGGGCCGGGCCATGGTCATCGGCTGGCCGCTCGGGCACTGGAGCACGCTCAAGGAGCCGAAAACCTTCAGCGCCGTGTCCGACGCGGCGGCAGGGTCGACCGCCGCCGCCCGGCTGTCGCATAGGGTTGCACCGGACGATCCCAACGGATCGATTCAGCTCCCGAGCCCTGCGGAACTCCCGCTCGTTATGGGAGTGGTGGGCCTGCGCCAGGCGCGGCGTGGGCGGCGGCACGGAGTAAGGAGTTGGCGTGGGGGATGTGGCGGTCGGCGCACGGTCCGGCAGCGACGGCGAGGAGCACCGCGGACACCCCGTGGACGCGGCGGTCCCCGCTGCGCACCACGCCGTGACCTCCGGGAGTGAGAGCGAAACAGCCGAGGACGGCAGGGTGACGGAGCACAACCAGACCGACGAGCACGGGACCGACGAGACCCCCCCGGCAGAGAAGAAGCCCCGCTCCTTCTGGAAGGAGCTGCCGATCCTGATCGGGATCGCGCTGGTGCTGGCGCTGCTGATCAAGACCTTCCTCGTGCAGGCGTTCTCCATCCCGTCCGACTCGATGCAGGACACCCTGCAGCGCGGAGACCGGGTCCTGGTCGACAAGCTGACTCCCTGGTTCGGCTCCGAGCCGGACCGGGGTGAGGTCGTCGTCTTCCACGACCCGGACGACTGGCTGGCCGGCGAGCCGACGGCCAAGCCCAACGCCGTGCAGACGGTGCTCAGCTGGATCGGCCTGATGCCGTCCGCGGAGGAGAAGGACCTCATCAAGCGCGTCGTCGGCGTCGGCGGCGACACCGTCGAGTGCCGGGGCACCGGCCCCCTCATGGTCAACGGCAAGGCGCTCGACGAGCGGTCGTACGTCTACCCGGGCAACACGCCGTGCAGCAACGACGACCAGGGCGGCCAGTTCAGGGTCACGGTGCCCCCGGGCTACATCTGGGTCATGGGCGACCACCGGCAGAACTCCCGGGACTCCCGCTACAACCAGACCGACGTGCACCACGGCATGGTCCCGGTCAAGGACGTCGTCGGCCGCGCCATCGTGCGGGCCTGGCCGGTCAACCGCTGGGGCACCCTGCCCGTTCCGGACACCTTCGACCAGCCGGGGCTGAACCAGCAGTCCTCGACCGCGGGCGCCCTGACGGTGGCCCCGAGCGGCGTGGCGCTCAGCGCGGCCGTACCGCTGGTGGTGTGGCGCCGCAGGCGGACTTCGAAGGCCGAGAGCGTCACGGGCGACACGGTGACGGCCACCGGGAGCCGCTGAGCCGCGCGCCCGCGACCGCAGACGGCTGCCCGAGGCCGAGCCTCGGGCAGCCGTCGGCGGTCGCGGGCATTCCGCGCGTACCGCCCGCCCTGTGTGAAGCCGTCGTGGAGCTGTGTCCCCGCGGCACGGGAGGGGCTGCCCCGTCTCGGTACCGCCCGGTAGGGTGCGGGTCCATGGGTGGCGAGAGCACGACGCGTACGGCCCCGCGCAGCGGCGGCACAGGCAGGGTCCCGGCGGGCGGCAGGACGGGACAGCGACTGTCCGGGCTGGCCGTGGCGCTGGGTCTGGTGCTGTTCCTCGGCGGATTCGCGTGGGCGGCGGTGATCTACCGGCCGTACACCGTCCCCACCTCTTCGATGACGCCGACCATCGGCATGGGCGACCGGGTGCTGGCCCAGCGCGTCGACGGCGGCGAGGTGCACCGCGGCGACGTCGTCGTCTTCCGTGACAAGAACTGGGTGCAGAACGCGCCCGTGGTCAAGCGCGTGGTGGCCGTCGGCGGGGACACGGTCTCCTGCTGCACGCAGGGCAAGCTGACCGTCAACGGCAAGCAGATCGACGAGCCGTACCTGAAGGGCGGCGTCGCCGAGATCAAGAACTTCCCGACCGTGAAGGTGCCCGAGGGCCGCCTGTTCCTGCTCGGCGACGAGCGCGAGGGCTCCCTGGACTCCACCGCCCACCTCGACGACGCGACCCAGGGCACCGTCTCGCGCAGTGACGTGACCGCCCGGGTGGACGCCGTCGTCTGGCCCATGAAGGGCATGCTGGAACGCCCCACCGGCTTCGAGACGCTGGGCACGCTCTCCCGGCCTGGACCGCTGAGCACGATCGTCCTGCTGATCGTCGCCGGAGCCGTCCTGGTCCTCGCCGGCGGCGCCTACGGTCCGATCGCCAAGCGGATGGGCCGCTCCCGTGCCCGCACCCGGACGGAGCCGGCCGGTGTCCGCTGAGACCACGGACACGGGCCTGGACCCGCACGAGGGCCTGCCCGAGGACGGCGGCGGGCCGCGCAAGGTGGCCCGGGTGGTCCTGCTCGACCCCGCGGACCGCATCCTGCTCCTGCACGGCCACGAGCCGGGCGATCCGGCCGACGACTGGTGGTTCACGCCCGGCGGCGGCCTGGAGGGCGACGAGACCCGCGAGGAGGCCGCCCTGCGGGAGCTCGCGGAGGAGACCGGCATCACCGAGGTCGAGCTCGGCCCGGTGCTGTGGCGCCGCCGCTGCTCCTTCCCGTTCGCGGGCCGCCGCTGGGACCAGGACGAGTGGTACTACCTGGCCCGTACGACGCAGACGGCGACCGCGGCCACGGCCCTGACGGAACTGGAGCGGCGCAGCGTCGCCGGAGCGCGTTGGTGGACGTGTCGGGAACTGGCCCAGTCACATGAGACGGTGTATCCGACCAGACTCGCCGAGTTGCTGCGCACACTGCTCGACGAAGGTCCTCCGGCCGGGCCCGTGACTCTGGACACCGAAATCGTCTAGGGGCTCGCGGGACTGGCGCACAATGGGGGGACCGTACGGCTGAAGGGGAACATGCCATGAGCGCCGAGGACCTCGAGAAGTACGAGACCGAGATGGAGCTCAAGCTCTACCGGGAGTACCGCGATGTCGTCGGTCTGTTCAAATACGTGATCGAGACCGAGCGCCGCTTCTACCTCACCAACGACTACGAGATGCAGGTGCACTCGGTTCAGGGCGAGGTGTTTTTCGAGGTGACGATGGCCGACGCCTGGGTGTGGGACATGTACCGGCCGGCCCGGTTCGTGAAGCAGGTGCGTGTCCTCACATTCAAGGACGTGAACATTGAGGAGCTGAACAAGAGCGATCTGGAGCTGCCCAGCGGGTGACGGCTGCCCGGGCGCGGGCGGGGCGTGCCGGAGAGGACCACTCGTGTGAGTGATGGAGTTGTCCACAACCGGTGAGTAGCCCACCAAGATCCACTACGCCGGGCCGGATGCATGAGCGTTGGCGCCGGAGGTGGTGCCGACATGAGCACACATCAGGCACGCAGCGCACTCGGCCGGTACGGAGAAGGCCTGGCCGCACGGCGGCTGACCCGGGCCGGCATGACGGTCCTGGAGCGCAACTGGCGGTGCGGCAGGACCGGCGAGATCGACATCGTGGCCCTGGACCGTGACGTCCTGGTCGTCTGCGAGGTGAAGACCCGCAGGGCGGGCGCCTTCCAGCATCCGATGGCCGCCGTCACGCCGGAGAAGGCCGAGCGGCTGCGCGGCCTCGCCGAGCGCTGGATCCAGTCCCACGGCGGAGCGCCCCCTGGAGGCGTCCGGATCGACCTGGTGGGCGTCCTGCTGCCCCGGCGCGGCGCGCCCGTGGTCGAGCATGTGCGGGGGGCGGCCTGATGGGGTTCGCGCGCACGTGCTCCGTGGCCCTCGTCGGCGTCGAGGGCGTGGTCGTCGAGGTCCAGGCCGACCTCGAACCCGGCGTGGCCGCCTTCACCCTGGTGGGACTGCCGGACAAGAGCCTGACCGAGAGCCGGGACCGGGTGCGGGCGGCGGTGGTCAACTCCCATGCCGAGTGGCCGCAGAAGAAGCTCACCGTGGGGCTCAGCCCGGCCTCGGTGCCCAAGGCCGGCAGCGGCTTCGACCTGGCCGTGGCCTGCGCGGTGCTCGGTGCCGCCGAGCGGATCGACCCCCGGGTGCTCGCCGACATCGTGATGATCGGAGAACTCGGCCTGGACGGCCGGGTGCGCCCTGTGCGGGGCATCCTCCCCGCGGTGCTGGCCGCCGCGGACGCCGGCTACGAGCAGGTGGTCGTGCCGGAGTGCGCCGCGGCCGAGGCCTCGCTGGTGCCGGGCGTCTCCGTGCTCGGCGTCCGCAGCCTGCGCCAGCTGATCGCCGTACTGACCGACGAACCCGTGCCCGAGGAGGACCCGGACGAGCAGGGACGGCCCGACCCGCTCCTCGCCGGACTGCGTGTCCCCGGTACCGGCGCGGCCACCGGCATGCACAGCGTGGGCGCCGCCCAGCAGGACCACGGGCACGACCTCGCCGACGTCGTCGGCCAGATCTCCGCGCGCACAGCGGTGGAGGTCGCCGCGGCCGGCGGGCACCACCTGTTCCTGGAGGGACCGCCCGGCGCGGGCAAGACCATGCTCGCCGAGCGGCTGCCCGCGGTCCTGCCCCCGCTCGGGCGGCAGGAGTCCCTGGAGGTCACGGCGGTCCACTCGGTGGCCGGGCTGCTGCCACCGGGCAAACCGCTGATCGACGTCGCCCCCTACTGCGCCCCGCACCACTCCGCGACCATGCAGGCCCTCGTCGGCGGCGGACCCGGCGTGGCCCGCCCCGGCGCCGTCTGCCTCGCCCATCGCGGCGTGCTCTTCCTGGACGAGGCCCCGGAGTTCAGCAGCCACGCCCTGGACGCCCTGCGCCAGCCCCTGGAAGCCGGACACGTGGTGATCGCGCGCAGCGCCGGAGTCGTGCGCTTCCCCGCGAGGTTCCTGATGGTGCTCGCCGCCAACCCGTGCCCCTGCGGCCGGTTCTCGCAGCGCGACAGCATGTGCGAGTGCCCGCCCTCGGCGATCCGCCGCTACCAGGCCAGGCTCTCCGGGCCCCTGCTCGACCGGGTGGACCTGCGGGTCGAGGTCGACCCGGTCACCCGGTCGGAGCTCACCCGCGACGCCCGGGGCGAGTCCACGGCGACGGTGGCCGACCGGGTGCGTGCCGCCCGCGAACGCGCGGCGGCACGCCTCTCGGGCACGCCCTGGCGGACCAACAGCGACGTACCGGGGCGTGAACTGCGCAGCCGCTGGCACGCGGCGGCCGGGGCCCTGGACGAGGCCGAGCGCAACCTGGAACGCGGTGTCCTCACGGCCCGCGGGCTCGACCGGGTGCTCCGGGTGGCCTGGACCGTGGCGGACCTCGCCGGCCACGACCGGCCGGACGCGACCGACGTCGCCCTGGCGCTGCAACTGCGCACCGGAGTACCGCGCGGCGCGCCCATGGCGATCGGGGCGCGCGCATGAGCACCCCGCACAGCCCCGACCGGAGCGCCGGGCACGATCGGGAAGCCGAGCACGACCCGAAGGCCGACCGGGCCGCCGAGCGGGACACGAGTGCCGGGCGCGAGGCGAATGCCGGGCAGGAACTGCGCGACCAGCACGCCGAGCACGGCCTGCTCGCCCGGGACGCCTCGCGTGACCTGCTCGCCCGGGACGCCGAGGGCGACCTGCTCGCCCGGGTCTTCCTCAGCCGTGTCGTCGAGCCCGGGGACGCCACCGGGGGCCGGTGGGTGCGGGAGCTGGGCGCCGTGGCCGTGGCCCGGCGGCTGCGGGAGGGCACGCCGCCGCTCGCCGGGATGTCCGAGAAGCGGTGGGCCGGCATGTGCGCGCGGGCCGCGCGGGCCGATCCCGGACGGGACCTCGCCGTCGCTCGGGAGGCCGGCGTGCGGTTCGTGCGCCCCGGCGACACCGAGTGGCCGGCCCAGCTCGACGACCTGGGCGACGCCCGCCCCGTGGGACTGTGGGTGCGCGGCCGGCCCAGCCTGCGGATATGGGCCCTGCGGTCGGTCGCCTTGGTCGGCGCCCGGGCCTGCACCGAGTACGGCGCCCACATGGCCGCCACCCTCGCCGCAGGCCTCGCCGAACGCGGTTGGGTGGTGGTGTCCGGCGGCGCCTACGGAGTCGACGGCGCCGCCCACCGCGGCGCGCTCGGCAGCGGTGGCGCCACCGTCGCCGTCCTGGCCTGCGGCGTCGACCGGCCCTATCCCCGCGGGCACACCGAGCTGATCAACAGGATCGCCCAGCAGGGACTGGTGGTCGGAGAGCTGCCTCCCGGCGACCATCCGACACCGAGCAGGTTCATCGTCCGCAACAGAGTCATCGCGGCCCTCACCCGGGGCACCGTGGTCGTGGAGGCCGCCTACCGCAGCGGTTCGCTGGTCACCGCCCGGGCGGCGCAGCGGCTCGGCCGCCACACCATGGGTGTCCCCGGCCCGGCCACCAGCGCGCTCTCCGCCGGCGTCCACGAGCTGCTGCGGGGCGGGGCGGCGCTGGTCACCGACGCGGCGGAAGTCGTCGAGCTGGTCGGCGACATGGGTGAGCTGGCGCCGGACCGGCACGGCCCCGTGCTCCCGCGCGACCTGCTGGAACGGGACACCCGGCAGGTCCTGGCCGCGCTCCCCGGGCGCGGCGCGGCCACCGCCGCGGAGATCGCCCGCGGCGCCCGGACGACGGCGGACGACGTCGTCGCGCGACTGTACGAACTCCGATCGCTTGGCTATGTCGAACGACATGACGACGGATGGAAGTTGACACGCCAGGCGATGATCTCCGTCCGAGTCGGCCGGGAGGGGTGCTGACCCAGCGTGTTCGGCCGTCCGGGGGAACGTCGACGGCTGCGCGGATTCCCGCAGTTGAGCGATTCACCGGTCACCCAGGGTGACGTGGGTGACCCGGTGGAGCGCCCTGCGGAACGAATCTGCGCACGCCCCGCGCCTCGCCGTTCGCGCACCGCGACACTCCAGTCACGCTACGCTCACGTGGTTCCGATGCAGAAACCCGATCCACGACCCATACGACAACTCACCCAGGAAGCCGCACCCCACGGCAGAACGGCACAAGGCGACGAATGCCCCAGCACACCTCCGGCCCCGACCGGGCGGCGATCCCCCCAGCCGCTCGTGACGGTGGCAGCGTGCGGCCGCCCGCTCCCTCGACGCTCGACGAGCTGTGGCGGTCGTACAAGGCGACGGGGGACGACCGGCTGCGCGAGCAGCTGATCCTGCACTACTCGCCGCTGGTGAAGTACGTGGCGGGGCGGGTGAGTGTCGGCCTGCCCCCCAACGTGGAGCAGGCCGACTTCGTGTCCTCGGGGGTCTTCGGGCTGATCGACGCCATCGAGAAGTTCGACATCGACCGGGAGATCAAGTTCGAGACCTACGCGATCACCCGGATCCGGGGCGCCATGATCGACGAACTGCGTGCGCTGGACTGGATTCCCCGTTCGGTGCGGCAGAAGGCGCGGAACGTGGAGCGGGCGTACGCGACGCTGGAGGCCCGGCTGCGGCGCACTCCGACGGAGAGCGAGGTGGCCGCCGAGATGGGCATCGCGGTCGACGAACTCCACGCGGTCTTCAGCCAGTTGTCGCTGGCCAACGTGGTGGCGCTGGAGGAGCTGCTGCACGTGGGCGGCGAGGGCGGCGATCGGCTGAGCCTCATGGACACGCTGGAGGACACCGCCGCCGACAACCCGGTGGAGGTCGCCGAGGACCGGGAGCTGCGCCGGTTCCTGGCCCGGGCGATCAACACCCTGCCCGATCGGGAGAAGACCGTCGTCACGCTGTACTACTACGAGGGCCTCACGCTCGCCGAGATCGGCAACGTGCTCGGGGTGACCGAGAGCCGGGTCAGTCAGATCCACACCAAGTCGGTGCTGCAACTGCGCGCCAAGCTGGCGAGCTTCGGGCGGTGATCCGGCCGAACGGGGCGGCACGGCCCCGCACGGCCCCGTCCCGGGTGGCGCGTCCGTACAGTGGTTGACGTGCCAAGGATTCGAGCGGCCTCCGTGGCCGAGCACCGGTCGATGCAGCGAGCCGCCCTGCTGGACGCGGCGCGGACCCTGCTGTCCGAAGGCGGGACGGAGGCGCTGACCTTCCCCGCCCTGGCCGAGCGGACGGGGCTGGCGCGGTCTTCGGTGTACGAGTACTTCCGGTCGCGGGCCGCCGTGGTCGAGGAGCTGTGCGCGGTCGACTTCCCGGTGTGGGCCTCGGAGGTCTCGGCGGCGATGGCCGCGGCCGACGGGCCGGAGGGCAAGGTCGGGGCTTACGTCCGCAAGCAGCTGGAACTGGTCGGGGACCGCCGTCACCGGGCCGTGGTGGCGATCTCGGCGAGCGAGCTGGACGCGGGGGCGCGGGAGAAGATCCGCGCCGCGCACGGCGAGCTCGTCGCGATGATCGTCGAGGCCCTGGGGGAGCTGGGGCACGGGCAGCCCCGGCTGGCGGCGATGCTGCTGCAGGGCGTGGTGGACGCGGCCGTGCGCAGGATCGAGCTGGGTGCCGCCGAAGAACCTTCCGTCGTGGCCGAGGCGGCGGTGTGCATGGCGCTGCGAGGGGTCCGCGGCTGAGGCTCGGCCGGGCGCCGGGCGCCGGGGCCGGGCAGGGACCCACGCTGGGGCCGGGTTGGTCACTGGCCCACGGCGGCGGGGTGCCTCGTCGCCGAGCACCTTCGGGCAGGGGGCACCTTCCCGCCACGACTGTCCGCGGGCACCCGGCTACCTCGGCAGCGGCACCCCCAGCACCGGCAGCAGTCTCGACGGGCCGCCGTTCAGCAGCCACGGTGGCAGCAGCAGGAGCGGGTCGAGGTAGGTCTCTCCTCTCAGCAGGCCCCAGTGCAGGCAGCCGGTTCCGCAGTGCGAGCCGCCTCCCGGTCCCGTCTCCTCCACCGTGCCGACCACCTCGCCGGCCTGTACCTCATCGCCCTTCCTCACCGAGGCGCGCACCGGCTCGTAGGTCGTCCGCAGGGGCGGGGCGCCGGTTCCCGTCAGCTCCACCGACACCACGCCCCGTCCCGCCACGGGGCCCGCGAAGGACACCCGGCCCGCCGCCACCGCCCGTACCGGGGCGCCCGGCGGCGCCCCCAGGTCGACGCCCCGGTGCCCGGGCCCGTACACCGTCGCCGGCGGCTCCCAGCCCCGGAGCACCGGCGGCCGCACCCCCACCGGCCAGACACGGCCCACCGCCGGCAC
>NZ_MUBM01000393.1 GCF_002154505.1 Streptomyces carpinensis
CGCGGAGTGCAGCACGCGCGCGTGTGCGCCGCCCCCGGTGGCCAGCCACACGTCCCGCGGCCCGGCGGTGACCAGGCACTGGCCGCTCGCGGCGAACCCGGCCTCGCCGTCCTGCGCCCGGGGCATGCCCTGTTCCGGCAGCACCTTCCAGGAGCGCCCGCCGTCACTGGTCGACAGGATGCGGAACCTGCCGTTCACCGGGTCGCTCATGGCCAGGCCGTGCCGGTGGTCGAAGAAGGCGAGGCAGTCGTAGAAGGCGTGCGCGTCGGTGTTGCGGAAGGACTCCGTCCAGGTCGCTCCGCCGTCGTCGGTGCGGTAGACGCGGGAGGCTTCGCCCTCGCCGATGGCCAGCACGACGGCCCGGCGTGCGTCGAACGCCTCGACGTCCCGGAACTCCAGGTCCGCCGCGCCGGGCGGCGAGACGTTCCGCCAGTTCCTCCCGCCGTCGGTGGTCCGCAGCACGGTGCCGCCGCTTCCGGCCACCCAGGCGGTGTTCCGGCTGACGGCCGACAGGCCGCGGAAGCGGACGTCGGGCGTGCCGGTCTCCTTGAGCCCCCAGTTCGGCGGACGGTGGTCCCGGCCCTGCGGCGCGCCCGCCTCCTTCTGGCCGTGCGCCTGCGCGGGGACGGCCGCCAGCGCGGCCAGCACGGCCCCTCCCACAGCCACGGCCACGGCCGGCACAGTGCCGGTTCGTCTCGTCGGTCTCGTCCGTCGCGTCGTTCCCAAGCGCCTCATGGCGGGCGAAGCTAGTCCACTCCCCCGCCGCCGTCCAGACGGCCGTGTGGCCCCAACTGCCGCTCGGGGTACGGCGGAAGAGCCGCACCGGCCGCCCGCCGGGTACCGATCGCGGGTCACTTCTGTGAATGAACGCGGTGACAGAGGTCACTCGCTCTTCGTGTGCACGGATTGGCTGGTTCCGTCGTCTCTTCCAGTGACCGGCCTCGTCCGCGCGGACGTCCGTCCAGCCGTCGCACGTGATCGTCATACGCGTGATCGCCATACGTCACAAGGGAGCAAGGCGTTGTCCACCGTCATCGAGCAGACCGTCGAGGCGCGCCTGGTCGCCGCCGCGCCGCGGATGCACAGCGTTGCCGCCACTCTGCACTACGACCGCCGCGACCCGTTCGCCGTCCGCATGACCTTCCCGGCCCCGGCCACCCTCGAAGGCGTGGAGGTCTGCTGGACCTTCGCGCGCGATCTGCTCACGGCCGGCCTGCACGAGCCCGAGGGGCACGGCGACGTACGCGTGCGGCCGTACGGCTACGGCCGGACCGTCCTGGAGTTCCACGCCCCGGAGGGCACCGCCGTCGTGCATGTGCACAGCGCCGAGATACGGCGGTTCCTCCAGGCCACGAGCGAGCTGGTGGCGGTCGGTCTGGAGCATCTCCAGCTCGATCTGGACCACGACCTCGCGGAGTTGATGCGGGACGCCTACTGACGGACCGCCTGCCGGCGGCTCGACCGCAGCAGCGCGTCGAGCTCGCCGTAGTCGAGCCCGTCCGCAAGTGACCCGTAGGTCCCCGCGTCCAGCAGCTCCCGCGCGGCGAGGCGGACCACGGCGTGCGCGGCCTGGGCGAGGCCCGACCCCGCACTCACCCGCGCGACGCCGAGTGCGGCCAGTTCGGCGACCGTCGGCGCTCCCGGACCGACCATGACGTTGAGCGGCCCGTCGACGCCGTCGGCGAGCACCTTCACGGTGCCCGGGTCGACGGCCCCGGGCACGAAGATCCCGTCGGCTCCCGCGGCCCGGAAGGCGGCGGCGCGCTCCAGTGTGGCGTCCATGTCTCCGGCGCCGCGCAGCAGCGTGTCGACACGGGCGTTGACGAAGAGCGGCACCCCGGCGGTCTCGGCGGCCTCGCGGGCGGCGGCGATCCTCTCGGCCTGCTGGGCGACGGACCGCAGCGCCGCCGTGCCCTTGCCGTGAAGCGCGTCCTCGATGTTGATCCCGACCGCGCCGGCCGCGAGGACCGCGCGCACGGTGTCGGCGACCCCTGCGGCGTCCTCGGCGTAGCCGCTCTCGATGTCGGCGCTGACCGGCGCCTCGACGACTGCCGTGATCCGCGCGAGGGCGGCGAGCGCGCCGTCCCTGTCCAGGCGGTCTCCGTCCGCGACCCCGAGGGCCCAGGCGAGCCCGGCGCTGGTGGTCGCCACGGCGGCGGCCCCGGCCGACTCGACCAGACGGGCGCTCACGGCGTCCCAGGCGTTCGGCAGCACGAGCGGTCGCCCCGGTACATGCAGGGCGTGGAAGGCGAGGGCGCGGTCGCGGAGGCTGCTGTGATGCGTCATGGGCGGTAGCCAACCAGCCGGCGGGCCGGCCGGGCTGGCAGAAACCCGACGTCAACGCGGGACGACGAGGCCGGCGGGGCGCGACGGATCGCGCCGGCGCCTCAGCCGGCCGCCGGGGCGGAGGCGTCCGGCGCCGCGTCGTTCACCGCCTTGCGGAGTTCCTGGACGACCTCGCGCAGGGCGGGGAAGTCCGCCGCGCCGCGCTCGGTCAGCTCTTCGATGCGCCGCCCGTGGTGTCCGCGGAGCCCGCCGGGCACGAGGGTGCGCAACCCGGCGGCGGCCGCGAGGACGACGACGGCCGCCTCCCGCTCGGAGACCTCCGCCGCCGGCACCGGCCCGTCCAGCACCTGCCGCGCCTCCTCGCGCAGCGCGTTAGCGGCGGCGACACGGTCCAGTACGTGGTCCGCCGGCGGGAGTATCCCGAGGAACCGCCGCTTCTCGGCGCGCAGATATCCGTCCGCGGTCAGCTGCTCCCGGACGGCGACGAGGGTGGACCGGGCCCACGGCGCCACCCATGACCTCCAGCGGCGGGGCCGGGACTCCCGTACGAGGTCGAGGAGACCGTCGAGCACCGCGTCCCCGGTGCGGGAGTCCGGATCGACGGGGGTGGCGATGCCCTCGTCGTCGACAAGGAGCCCGCGCTGGGCCAGCTCGGTGAGGGCGCCGGCCCGGACCAGGTGGGGCAGGAGGGCGGCGCCGGTGAGCCGCAGCCGCGTGGTGTCCCAGGCCAGCAGGTGGAGCCGGGCCGGTAGCGACAGCCGGGCCGACGCCGGGAGTGGTCCGTCCGACATGGGGCATGCCCCCTTCACGCGGGTGGGGCGGGCCCGCCCCCGAAATGCGTTGACAGCCGCCCCAGCCCCTCGTACGTTGTACAGCGGTCCTGTTGCCGTCGATTGGAGAAGGACGTTGCTCGTCTGAGGTCCTGAGACACCGCGTCACACCGAGCAGGTGTGTGCGTCGCGTGCGACCTCGGCGTCCGAGCCGTCCTCCGGGAAGTCCGGCCCAGGGTTTTTCTCATGCCCCGTAGGGCCCCCTCCTACACGGTGATCCTCGCCTCGCGGTGTCTCGACACGCGTTTGCCCCCAGACCGCACCCTGCAACCGCGAGGCGCCCATGTCCACATCCATCACCTGCACCTCCCTGTCCTTCGCCTGGCCGGACGGCACCAGCGTCTTCAGCGGCCTCGACATCGCGTTCGGCCCCGGCCGGACCGGGCTCGTCGGTGTCAACGGGTCCGGCAAATCGACCTTGTTGAAGCTCATCGCGGGTGAACTCACGCCGTCCGACGGCACCGTGCGGGTCACCGGCGAGGTCGGCTGCCTCCCGCAGAACGTCGCGCTCGACACCGCGCTCCGGGTCGACGAGGCGCTCGGCATCGCCGCGCAGCGGGCCGCGCTGCACGCCATCGAGGCGGGCGACGTGGCCCAGGAGCACTTCGAGACGGTCGGCGACGACTGGGACGTCGAAGAGCGCGCCCTGGTCACGCTCGGCGAGCTCGGGCTCGGCCACATCGACCTGGACCGCACCATCGGCGAGGTGTCGGGGGGCGAGTCGGTGCTGCTGCGGCTGGCCGCGCTGCTGCTGCGCCGCCCCGACGTCCTGCTGTTGGACGAGCCGACCAACAACCTCGACCTGTACGCGCGACGGCGGCTGTACGCGGCCGTCGCCGCCTGGCCCGGCGTGATGGTCGTGGTCAGCCACGACCGCGAACTGCTGGAGCTGGTGGACCAGATCGCCGATCTGCGCGCCGGTGAGGTCACCTGGTTCGGCGGCAACTTCTCGGCGTACGAGGAGGCCTTGGCCGTCGAGCAGGAGGCCGCCGAGCGGATGGTGCGGGTCGCCGAGGCCGACCTGCGCAAGCAGAAGCGCGAACTGGCCGACGCCCAGGTCAAACTGGCCCGCCGCAAGCGGTACGGCCAGAAGATGTGGGACAGCAAACGCGAGCCGAAGATCGTCATGGGCGCCCGCAGGCGCGCGGCTCAGGAGTCCGCGGGCAAGCACCGCATCATGCACGAGGAGCGGCTCGCCGAGGCCCGGGAACGGCTCGACGAGGCGGTGGAGGCGGTGCGGGACGACGACGAGATCCGCGTCGATCTGCCGTACACGGCCGTGCCGCCCGGCCGTACCGTTCTCACCCTCCAGGACCTGGGGTTGGCGTACGGCGCGCGTGTGGACGGCGGTCTCGACCTGCGCGGCCCGGAGCGCATCGCGCTGATCGGGCGCAACGGCGCGGGCAAGACCACCCTGCTGCGCACGATCGCCGGTGAACTGCCGCCGGTGTCGGGCACGGTGGCGACGCACGTCCCGATGCGGTTCCTGCCGCAGCGCCTGGACGTCCTCGACGGCGAACTGAGCGTCGCGGAGAACGTGGCCCGGTTCGCGCCGGACGCCACCAACAACCGGATCCGGGCTCGCCTCGCCCGCTTCCTGTTCCGCGGCGCCCGGGCCGATCAGAAGGCGGCGACGCTGTCCGGCGGTGAACGCTTCCGGGCCGCGCTCGCCGCGCTGATGCTGGCCGAGCCCGCGCCGCAGCTGCTCATGCTCGACGAGCCGACGAACAACCTCGACATGGCGAGCGTGCGCCAGCTGACCACCGCCCTGGAGTCCTACGAGGGCGCGCTGATCGTGGCCAGCCACGACCTGCCGTTCCTGGAGTCGGTCGGCATCACGCGCTGGCTGCTGCTGGAGGAGGGAGAACTCAAGGAGACCGGTCGGGAGGCCGTCGGGGATCCCGCGTAGCCGTGGGAGCGGGAGTGCGCACCTCGCCGGCGCATCTCGAGAGCGCATCTCAGGAGGGCCACGGCCCGGCAACGAGGGTTCAGTCCGTGCGGCCCGGTGACGCATGATGGCCAGTCGGTGCCCTGCCGCGCCTCGCGCCACCGGGCACCGGCACCACCACGCCGGAACCACCCCGCTCGATACGGAGACCCTCGTGCCCAGCCTGAAGGCCCTCGTCCGCCGCCCCGGCCCGCGCCTCGCCGAAGGGCTGGTGACGCACATCGAGCGGGAGACGGTCGATGTGGAGCTCGCGGTGCGGCAGTGGGAGGCGTACGTCGAGGCACTGCGGGCCAACGGCTGGGAGACCACCGAGGTCGAACCGGCCGACGACTGCCCCGACGCGGTGTTCGTCGAGGACACCGTCGTGGTGTACCGCAACGTCGCCCTGATCGCCCGGCCCGGCGCCGAGTCACGGCGTGCGGAGACGGCCGGGGTCGAGGAGGCCGTGGCGCGACTGGGCTGTTCGGTCAACTGGGTCTGGGAGCCGGGCACTCTGGACGGCGGCGACGTGCTGAAGGTCGGCGACACGATCTATGTCGGCCGTGGCGGGCGCACCAACGCGGCCGGGGTGCAGCAGCTGCGGGCCGTGTTCGAGCCGCTGGGCGCCCGGGTGGTGGCCGTACCCGTGAGCAAGGTGCTGCACCTGAAGTCGGCGGTGACGGCGCTGCCGGACGGCACGGTCGTCGGCCACATCCCCAAGGTGGACACGCCGTCGCTGTACCCGTGCTTCCTGCCGGTGCCGGAGGAGTCCGGCGGCCATGTGGTGCTGCTCGGCGGCGGCCGGCTGCTGATGGCGGCGAGCGCGCCGAAGACGGCCGAACTGCTGAGCGACCTCGGTTTCGAGCCGGTCGTGGTGGACATCAGCGAGTTCGAGAAGCTGGAGGGCTGTGTGACATGCCTCTCGGTGCGGCTGCGGGAGTTGTACGCCTGACCGGGTGAGCCGATGCCGCGCTCTGCTCCGGGACCTGCGGGTCCCGGGGCAGTCGCCTGCTGCGCCAACTCGCCTGGCAGGGTGGCCTGATCAGCGGTTCTTTACAACGGCCTTAACCTACGGCTTCGTAACCTACGGGTTCGTAGCCTACGATCCCGTAGGTTCATGGAACCGGCACCGCTCGCCGGTTCCTCACGCCTGCTCGTCCTGTCCCCTGCTCGTCCTGTCCCGCCCGTTGTTCCCGCCGGATTCCACCGGCTCGCGCGTCCCCCAGGAGTTTCCGTGACGATCACTTCCCCGCACCTCGGCAGCATGTCCGCCTGGACCGACACCCGGCTGCTGTACGCACTGGAGGAAGTGGTCGAGAAGGAGCTCGACCGGCATCTTAAGGTCGCCAAGGACTGGATGCCGCACGAGTACGTGCCGTGGAGCGACGCCCGCAACTTCCCCGGGCTGTTCGAGGACGGCGAGGCCTGGGACAAGGAGCAGTCCAAGGTCACGGAGATCGGCCGGATCGCCCTCGTCGTCAACCTGCTGACCGAGGACAACCTCCCCAGCTACCACCACGAGATCGCCACCCTGTTCGGGCGTGACGGCGCCTGGGGCACCTGGGTGCACCGCTGGACGGCCGAGGAGGGTCGGCACGGCATCGTGATGCGCGACTACCTGCTCGCCTCGCGCGCGGTCGACCCGGACAAGCTGGAGCAGTTCCGCATGGCCCACATGAGCGAGGGCTTCGAGTCCGACAACCGGCACTCGATGCTGCACTCGGTCGCCTACGTCGCCTTCCAGGAGCTCGCCACCCGCATCTCGCACCGCAACACCGGCCACCAGTCCGGCGATCCGGTCTGCGACCGCATGCTGGCGCGCATCGCCACCGACGAGAACCTGCACATGGTCTTCTACCGCAACCTGCTCAAGGCGGCCTTCGAGATCGCCCCCGACCCGACCATGCAGGCGGTGCGGGACGTGGTGGTCGACTTCCGTATGCCGGGCCACGGCATCCCCGGGTTCGAACGGGCGGCGGCCCAGATGGCCATCGGCGAGGTCTACAACCTGCGCATCCACCACGACGACGTGCTCCAGCCGGTGCTGCGCTTCTTGAAGATCATGGAGATCGACGGTCTCGGTCCCGAGGGCCGGCAGGCACAGGAGGAACTGGGCCTGTTCATGGGCGGTCTCGACGCGGAGGCGGCCAAGTTCGACGAGAGGCTGGCGGCCCGCAAGGCGCGGATGGCGGCACGCGCAGGCGCCTGAGCGACCACCGCGGGGAACGGTGCCGGCGGCTGGTCTAGCGCGTCGCCCGCCGCAGGCTCAGCCGTTCCTTTTCGGACAGTCCGCCCCAGACGCCGAAGCGTTCGTCGTTCGCGAGCGCGTACTCGAGGCAGGCCGGGCGCATCTCGCACATGCCGCAGATGCGCTTGGCCTCGCGCACGGAGCTGCCCGGCTCGGGAAAGAAGAAGTCGGCCCCGGTCTGCGCGCACAGGGCCTGGGCCTGCCAGGCGGGGTCGGCCGGAGTGAGGGTCTCGATGTGCATGAGCGAGATCGTGCCGAACGGCGAAAAACGTTCGATCAACACGGGATCAACGTCTCGTCCACGGCGCCCCGCCGAGGGCGCCGCGGGATCTTCGACGGCCTCGATGATGGCGCCGCGACCGCGTCGGCGCACGGCGGCGCGCCCGAGGACGTGCCGATGCCGCGATTGTCAGTGGGCGGTGCCAGACTCGGCAGAGCAGACAACGGGCCCCTTCGAAGGAGGGCAGCGATGCTCACCACCCGTTTCGTCAACGGCGCTCCGAACTGGATCGACGTCGGCACTCCCGACATCGACGGCGCCCGCTCCTTCTACGGCGGGCTCTTCGGCTGGCAGTTCCAGTCGGCGGGGCCCGAGGCCGGTGGCTACGGCTTCTTCCAGGTGGACGGCCGGACCGTGGCCGGCGGCATGCAGACCACGGCCGAGCAGGGTCCGCCCGCCTGGACCGTGTACTTCCAGAGCCCCGACGCGGAGGCGACCGCGAAGGCGGCCGAACAGGCGCACGGCAGGGTGCTGGTGCGCCCCATGGACGTGATGGGCCAGGGCCACATGGCGGTCCTGGCCGACCAGGCGGGCGTGCCGTTCGGTCTCTGGCAGCCGGAGCGGATGAAGGGCGTGGATCTGGCCGGCGGCCCGGGTTCGCTGTGCTGGGTCGAGCTGTACACAGCGGACATCGCGGCCGCCGCCGCGTTCTACAACCGGGTGCTGGGGCTGGAGACCTCGGGTGTCCCCTTCCCCGGCGGCACGTACACGTGCGTCAACCCCGCCGAGGGCGGCGAGGACGCCATGTTCGGCGGCATGGTCCCGCTCGCCGACGACCCCACCGAGGCGAAGGCCGGCCCGCACTGGCTGCCGTACTTCGAGGTCGAGGACGCGGACGCCACGGTGACCAGGGCCGGCGAGCTGGGCGGCACGGTCCTCCAGGCCGCCACCGACATCCCGGGCGTCGGCCGCGTCGCCCGCCTCGCCGACCCCTACGGCGCCCGCTTCGCCGTCATCAAGAGCGCCCCGCCGCAGCAGGCGTGAGGGACCGGGGCCTGGCCCGGCCGGTCTACGCGGAAGCCCGCCGTATCAGGGTCGTCGGCAGGACGACGCTGTTCGGCGCGGCTTCCGCGTCCTCGTCGGTGTCCGGCCGGTCGAGGCCGCGCAGCAGGAGACGGGCCATCAGCCGTCCCATCTCCTCTATGTCCTGACGGACGGTCGTGAGCGGTGGCTCGGTCTGCTCGGCGACCGGCAGCATGTCGTCGAAACCGACCACCGCGACGTCCTCCGGCACCCGCAACCCGCGCTCGCGGAGCACCCGCAGGGCACCGGAGGCCGCCAGGTCGTTGGCCGCGAACACGGCGTCGAGGTCGGGGCAGCGGTCGAGGAGTTCCCGCATGCCGTGCTCGCCGCCGGCCGGCGTGAAGTCGCTCTCCACGATCAGCCGGGGGTTCGCGCCCGCCATGACGTCACGGTAGCCGTCGAGCCGGTCCGCCGCCGAGGTCTGGTCGAGGGCGCCGGAGATGTGCCCGATCCGGGTCCGGCCGAGCCCGACGAGGTGCCGTACCGCCTGCCGGGCGCCGCCCCGGTTGTCGCTGTCGACGTACAGCACGTCCCCCGCGCTCCCGTTCCAGCCGGGCCGCCCGCCGAACACGGTCGGCACTCCGGCGCGCTGGATCAGACCGGGCAGCGGGTCGTCGAGGTGGAGGGAGAAGACGAGCGCGCCGTCGACATGGCCGCCCGCGAGGTAGCGGCCGACCCGGGCGTGGTCGTCGCGCCCTTCGGTCAGCAGCAGCACGAGCTGGGAGTCGTGGGCCGTCAGCTCCTTGCTGATCCCGCGCAGCTGGAGGGCGAAGAAGGGGTCGGCGAAGACACGGGTCTCCGGCTCGGCGATGACGACGGCGACGGCGTCGTGCCGCCTGGTCACCAGGGAGCGGGCCGCCTGGTTGGGCACGTACCCCAGTTCCTCCACGGCCCGCCGGACCCGCTCGGCGAGGGGCTCCCTGACACCCTCCGCACCGTTCACCACCCGAGAGACAGTGGCCCGCGAGACACCGGCCCGCGCGGCCACGGCCTCCAACGTGGGACGCGACGCTGTCTCGGTCACTTCGGGGGCTCCTCACCGGCGGCTGCGGATCAGGATAGCCCGCGCCCGCGCCGGCCCTGAGAGCGCTCTCCACGCATCCGGCCGCCGCCGGCAGGCCTGACCGAGGCTCCTAGGACGGCTCCGACCCGGGCGAGGACGACGACTCAGGCGGGGACGACGACGGCTCGGACCGTGCCGAGGCCGCGCGCCGGGCCCGGCTCGGCTGCACCCGCTTGGGCTCGCCCGGCATCTTCGGGTACTCGGGCGGATAGGGCAGGTCGCCGAGACCGTGGTCGCGTTCGTCCTGCGCGGCCAGCTCCAGCAGCGCCTCCAGGGAGAAGGCGTGTTCGTCCATGTCGGCGTGCACGTCGCCCACGTCGGCGTACCGCGCGGGCATGGTCGCGATGTCGAAGTCCTGGGGGCGGGCGACGCCCACCTCCTCCCAGCGCAGGGGGGCCGAGACCGGAGCGTGCGGGCGGGGGCGTACGGAGTAGGCGGAGGCGATGGTGCGGTCGCGGGCGGTCTGGTTGTAGTCCACGAAGATGCGCGCCCCGCGTTCCTCCTTCCACCACTTGATCGTCACCTGCTCCGGCATCCGGCGCTCCATCTCCCGGCCCAGGGCGATGGCGGCCCGCCGTACCTGGGTGAAGGTCCAGCGGGGTTCGATGGGCACGAAGACGTGCAGGCCGCGCCCGCCGGAGGTCTTCGGCCAGCCCCGCAGAGCGCCGAACTCCTCCAGCACGCCGCGCAGTTCGTGGGCGGCGCGGACGGCGTCCTCGTAGTCGGTGCCCGGCTGCGGGTCGAGGTCGATGCGCAGTTCGTCGGGGTGGTCGACGTCGCCGCGCCGCACCGGCCAGGGGTGGAAGGTGAGCGTGCCGTACTGGGCCGCCCACACCACGGCGGCCTCCTCGGTGGGGCACATCTCGTCGGCGCTGCGGCCGCTGGGGAAGGTGATGTGGGCGGTCGGGATCCAGTCGGGCATGCCCTTGGGCGCCCGCTTCTGGAAGAACCACTCGCCGGTGATGCCGTCGGGGTAGCGCTCCAGGGTGGTGGGGCGGTTGCGCAGGGCGCGCAGGATGCCGGGGGCGACCGCCTGGTAGTAGCGGGCGACGTCGAGCTTGGTGTATCCGCGCTCCGGGAAGAAGATCTTGTCCGGGCTGGACAGCCGTACCGTCCGGCCGGCCACGTCCAGTTCCACCGCATCGCCCATGCGAGCCACGGTAGGCGTACCCCGCGCACCTCGCACACCGGGCGGACGCGATCGCGATCGCGCACAATCGCAGCATGGATCTGCCCGTGATGCCTCCCGTGAAGCCGATGCTCGCCAAGTCGGTGGCGAAGATCCCCGCAGGCATGCAGTACGAGGCGAAGTGGGACGGGTTCCGGGCGATCGTGTTCCGCGACGGGGACGAGGTCGAGCTGGGCAGCCGCACCGGCAAGCCGTTGACCAGGTACTTCCCCGAGCTGGTCGACGCCCTGAAGGAGCGCGTGCCCGAGCGCTGCGTGCTGGACGGGGAGATCGTGATCGCCCGGGAGGGGCACCTGGACTTCGACGCGCTGACCGAGCGGATCCACCCGGCCGACTCGCGGGTGCGCACGCTGGCGGAGCGGACCCCCTCGTCGTTCGTGGCGTTCGACCTGCTCGCGCTGGACGACGAGTCGCTGCTGGACGTGCCGCTGTCCGACCGGCGGGCACTGCTGGTCAGGGCGCTGGCCGAGGCCACGGCGCCGGTGCACGTGGCGCCGGCGACGACCGACGTGGAGGTGGCGCGGCAGTGGTTCGAGCAGTACGAGGGGGCGGGTCTGGACGGCGTGATCGCCAAACCGCCCGGGCTGCGCTACCTCCAGGACGAGCGGGCCATGTTCAAGGTCAAGCACGAGCGCACGGCGGACGTCGTGGTCGCCGGTTACCGGCACCACAAGAGCGGTCCCGTCGTCGGATCGCTGCTCCTCGGCCTGTACGACGACCGGGGCGCGCTCCAGCACGTCGGCGTGTCGGCCGCGTTCCCGATGAAGCGCCGTGCCGAGCTGATCGAGGAGCTGGCGCCGCTGCGGATGGACGACGTGGCCGGGCACCCGTGGGCCGCCTGGTCGGACGAGGCGGCCCACGAGTCGGCCCGGCTGCCGGGCGCGCCGAGCCGCTGGTCGGGCAAGAAGGACCTGTCCTGGGTGCCGCTCAGGCCGGAGCGGGTGGCGGAGGTGGCGTACGACCACATGGAGAACGGGGCGCGGTTCCGGCACACGGCGCGCTTTCGCCGCTGGCGCCCGGACCGCACCCCGGAGAGCTGCACCTACGCCCAGCTGGAGGAGCCAGTCCGCTACGACCTGACGGAGATCCTCGGGTCCCGGCCCCGCTGAGCGGCCAGGAGGCCCACGCACCGCCACCCCCACGGCCCGGGTCAGGGCGTCATCAGGACCTTGATCGCGCCTTCCTGCTTGCGCTGGAACATCTCGTACGCGTGCGGCGCGTCCGCGAGCGGCAGCCGGTGCGTGGCGAACTCGTCGACGCCGAGCGGGTCGTCGTCCGTGAGGTAGGGCAGGATCTCGTCGGTCCAGTGGCGGACGTTGGCCTGGCCCATCCGGATCTGGAGCTGCTTGTCGAAGAGGGTGAGCATCGGCATCGGGTCCGCCGAGCCGCCGTAGACACCGGAGAGAGAGATGGTGCCGCCGCGGCGCACCAGGTCGATGGCGGTGTAGAGCGCGGCCATGCGGTCGACGCTGAAGCGTTCCGCGAGCGGGCCGCTCAGGGCGCGCGGCATCGCCGCGGCCGTCTGCTGGACGAGTCGGGCGACATGGCTGCCGTGCGCCTCGGTGCCGACCGCGTCGATCACGGCGTCCGGGCCGCGGCCGCCGGTCTCGTCGTGGATCGCGGCGACGAGTTCCTTCTCGTGGTCGAAGCCGCGCAGGTCGTACGTCTCCACCCCGCGCCGGCGCGCCCGGGCCAGCCGCTCCGGGACCAGGTCCACGCCGAACACCCGCTCGGCGCCGCGCGCCTTGGCGATCCGGCAGGCCATCTCGCCGATCGGCCCGAGGCCCAGCACGGCGAGAGTGCCGCCCCTGGGCACATCGGCGTAGGCGACCGCCTGCCAGGCGGTGGGCAGTACGTCGGAGAGGTAGACGAAGCGGTCGTCGGCCGGCCCCTGGGGAACCTTGATCGGGCCGTAGTGCGCCTGCGGGACGCGCAGGTACTCGGCCTGGGCGCCCGGTACGGCGCCGTACAGGCGGGTGTAGCCGAAGAGCGCGGCGCCCATGCCCTCGCTGGTGACCTGGGTGGTCTCGCACTGCGTCTGCAGGCCGGCGGAGCACATGAAGCAGCGGCCGCACGAGATCTGGAACGGCACGACCACCCGGTCACCGGGATTCAGGTTCGGAACCTCGGGGCCCACCTCCTCGACGATGCCCATCGGCTCGTGGCCGAGGATGTCGCCCGGCGTCATGAACGGGGTGAGCACCTCGTACAGGTGCAGGTCGGAGCCGCACAGGCCGGTCGAGGTGATACGGATGACGGCGTCCGTCGGCTCCTGGATCTTGGGATCGGGAACGTCCTCGACCCGGACGTCGCGCTTGCCCTGCCAGGTCACTGCCTTCATGTGTCGCGCCCCTTCCGTCGCGCTCCGTCGCCTTTGCGCAGGCCCGGGTACCCGGGGCGAAACCGGCGAACCGCCGGGGCGGGTCCCGAGCACGGCCGGGGCCGGTCCAGAGGACGGCCGGGTGACGGGGTCAGGACCGTACGGCCGTGGGTTCCCCCGGGTTGCGCAGGCCCTCGGCAGCGTCCGCGACCCGCCGGATGAGGTCGAAGAACTGGCTCTGCTCCTCGGCGGTGAGCGGGCCGAGGAAGACCTGGTTCATCCTGGCCGTGCGGACGGTGAGCTTGCGGTGGGTCCGCTCGCCCTCCTCGGTCAGCCGCAGCAGGAAGCGGCGGCCGTCCTGGGGGTCTCGGACCTTGTCGAGCAGTCCCCGGCGGCCGAGCCTGCTGATGACCTCGGCGATGGTCGACCGGTCGAGGCCCACCCGCTCCCCCACCGTGCGCTGGTCGAGCCCCGGCTCGGCGACGAGCGTGTTCAGGACCGCGAACTGCGGTGAGGTGATCTCCTCGGAGACCATCGTGTTCCACAGCAGGTAGTGGGCCTGCTGAAGCCGCCGGGCCAGGTGCCCGGGGTGGGTCGTGAGGTCCACGGCGGCCATGTGCGCTCCTCGCGTGGGTCGGTCGCTGCGACGCTGCAATTCGTAGGTGCACTGAACGATACAGCGGATACTCACCGCACGTCCGGGCGGGACCAGGAGAGACACAGGCCATTTTTGGCAGGTCTTGACTGCTCAGCCCTCCGGTGGCAGCGTGAGTGAAACCTCGCGGAAATAATCAGTGCCCTGACTATCTGGTGCTGGGACCCTCGGTAGAGATGAGGCTTGCTTCGATGGACAAGGTGGTCGCCACGGCTGTGGAGGCGGTGGCCGACGTGCCGGACGGCGCGTCGCTGGCGGTGGGCGGTTTCGGGCTCAGCGGCGTACCGAACGTGCTGATCCAGGCACTGTACGAGCGGGGCACATCCGGGCTGTCGGTCGTCTCCAACAACTGCGGCGCCATGGAGTCCGGCCTGGCGGTGCTGCTGGCCGCCGGACGGATCGCCCGGGTGACCGGCTCCTACATCGGCGCGAACAAGGAGTTCGCCCGCCAGTACCTGGCCGGTGAGCTGGAGGTGGAGATGATCCCGCAGGGCACGCTGGCCGAGCGGCTGCGGGCCGGCGGCGCCGGCATCCCCGCCTTCTACACCCCCGCCGGCGTGGGCACCCAGGTCGCCGACGGCGGCCTGCCCTGGCGCTACGACGGCACCGGCGGCATCGCGCTGGCCTCACCACCCAAGGAGGTACGGGAGTTCGACGGTGTCGAGTACGTCCTGGAGCGCGCGATCCGCACCGACTACGCCCTCGTCCGGGCGGCCAGGGGCGACCGGCACGGGAACCTGGTGTTCAACAAGTCCTCCCGCAACTTCAACCCCCTGGCGGCCATGGCGGGCAAGGTGGCCATCGCCGAGGTGGAGGAACTCGTCGAGCCCGGCACCATCGACCCGGACGCCGTGCACCTGCCGGGCATCTTCGTCCAGCGGGTGATCGCGCTGACGCCCGAGCAGGCGGCCGACAAGAAGATCGAGAAGCGGACGGTGAGCAACTGATGCCCTGGACACGCGAGGAGATGGCCGCCCGGGCCGCACGCGAACTCAAGGACGGCCAGTACGTCAACCTCGGCATCGGCCTGCCCACCCTGATCCCCAACCACCTCCCGGCGGGGGTGGAGGTGATCCTGGAGTCGGAGAACGGCATCCTGGGCACCGGCCCCTACCCCACCGACGACCAGGTCGACCCCGACCTGATCAACGCCGGCAAGGAGACCGTCACCGTCCTGCCCGGCGCCTCCTTCTTCGACTCCGCACTGTCCTTCAGCATGATCCGCGGCGGCCACATCGACGTCGCCGTGCTCGGCGCCATGCAGGTCTCCGAGCACGGCGACCTGGCCAACTGGGCCATCCCCGGGAAGATGATCACCGGGATCGGCGGGGCGATGGACCTCGTCCACGGCGCCCGCACCGTCATCGCCGTCATGACCCACACCGCCAAGGACGGCAGCCCCAAGATCCTCCAGGAGTGCGCCCTGCCGCTCACCGGCAAGGCCTGCGTCAACCGGATCATCACCGACCTCGCCGTCCTCGACGTCACCGAACAGGGCCTGGTGCTGATCGAGACCGCACCCGGCGTCACGGCCGAGGACATCATCGCCAAGACCGACGCGAAGGTGCGCATCCCTGTAGACCCCGAGGAGATCCCGTCATGAGGGACGTGTACATCGTCGACGCCGTACGTACGCCGATCGGGCGTTACAACGGCGGCCTCGCCTCCGTCCGGCCCGACGACCTGGCCGCCCACGCCATCCGCGAACTCCTCGCCCGCACCCCCGCCCTGGACCCGGCACGCATCGAGGACGTCTACTTCGGCAACGCCAACGGCGCCGGCGAGGAGAACCGCAACGTCGCCCGCATGGCGGCGCTCCTGGCCGGCCTGCCCACCTCCGTGCCCGGCGTGACCGTGAACCGGCTGTGCGCCTCCGGCCTGGAGGCCGTCATCCAGGCCGCGCGCGCCATCGCGCTGGGCGACGCCCGGGTCGCGCTCGCCGGCGGTGTGGAGTCGATGACCCGCGCCCCCTACGTCCTGCCCAAGTCCGACCGGCCCTTCCCCGCCGCCCACACCGAGCTGTACTCCACCACCCTGGGCTGGCGCATGGTCAACCCGAGGATGGACCCGCAGTGGACCGTCCCGCTCGGCGAGTCCGCGGAACTGATCGCCGACAAGCACAAGATCAGCCGCGAGCAGCAGGACGAGTTCGCCCTCGCCTCCCACCACAAGGCCGCCCGCGCCCAGGCCGACGGCCTGTTCGAGGCGGAACTCGCCCCCGTGTCCGTGCCGCAGCGCAAGGGCGACCCGGTCGCCTTCGCCGCCGACGAGTGCGTACGCCCGGACGCCTCCCTGGCGGCGATGGCGAAGCTCAAGCCGTCCTTCCGCACGGAGAAGGGCACGGTCACCGCGGGCAACGCGTCCCCGCTCAACGACGGTGCCGCCGCCCTTCTCCTCACCGACGAGGAGGGCCTGAAGGCCACCGGCCGCGAACCCCTCGCCCGCGTCCGCGCGACCGGGGTGTCCGCGATCGACCCGCACTACTTCGGTCTCGCTCCGGTCGAGGCCGTCAACCGCGCGCTGGCCAGGGCGGGCAAGGGCTTCGCCGACCTGTCCGTGCTGGAGCTCAACGAGGCCTTCGCCGCCCAGGTCCTCGGCTGCGTCGCCGGGTGGCCCGAGTTCGACCCGGCGATCCTCAACCCCCAGGGCGGTGCCATCGCCCTCGGCCACCCCCTGGGCGCCTCCGGCGCCCGGCTGGCCGGGACCGTCGCCCACCAGCTCGCCCGCCGCGGCTCCGGCACCGGCGTCGCCACCCTGTGCATCGGCGTCGGCCAGGGCCTCGCCCTCGTCCTCGAACGCTAAGGAAGGGTTCGGAGAAACCCCATGACTCTCACGCAGCACGACATCGACCAGGAGATCGCGGCCGAGCACGCCGCGTACGAGAAGCGCGTCGCCGACGGCGCCCCCGTCGAGCACCACCCGCGCCGCGACTACGCGCCCTACCGCTCCTCCGTGCTCCGCCACCCCAAGCAGCCGCTGGTCGCCATCGACGCCAGCAAGGACCCGGAGCTGGTCGAGCTGTCCTCGCCCGCCTTCGGCGAGCGCGACATCACCGGGATCGACAACGACCTCACCCGGCAGCACACCGGGGAGCCGATCGGCGAGCGGATCACCGTCTCCGGCCGGCTCCTGGACCGCGACGGGCGCCCGGTGCGCAGCCAGCTGGTCGAGATCTGGCAGGCCAACTCCGCCGGCCGCTACGCCCACCAGCGTGAGCAGCACGACGCCCCGCTCGACCCCAACTTCACCGGCGTCGGCCGCACCCTGACCGACAGCGACGGCTTCTACCGGTTCACCACCATCCAGCCGGGCCCGTACCCGTGGCGCAACCACGTCAACGCCTGGCGTCCGGCGCACATCCACTTCTCGGTCTTCGGCTCGGCCTTCACCCAGCGGCTCGTGACGCAGATGTACTTCCCGAACGACCCGCTCTTCCCGTACGACCCGATCCTGCAGTCCGTGACGGACGACGCCGCCCGGCAGCGGCTGGTCGCCACCTACGACCACAGTCTGTCGGTGCCGGAGTTCTCGCTCGGCTACCACTGGGACATCGTGCTGGACGGCCCCGCCGCCACCTGGATCGAAGAAGGACGCTGACCTGCCATGACGAAGATCGACACAAGCAGCCCCGAGGGCGTGCTGCCCACACCGTCGCACACGGTGGGCCCCTTCTACGGCTATGCCCTCCCCTTCCGCGGCGGCGAGGAGATCGCGCCACTGGGACACCCGGACACGATCACCGTGCACGGCTACGTGAGCGACGGCGAGGGCCGGCCGCTGCCCGACGCACTGGTCGAGGTCTGGGGCCCGGACCCGGAGGGCAACCTGCCCGCCGTCGACGGCTCGATGCGGCGCGACCCGGCCTCCGGTGGCTTCCTCGGCCGCAACGGCGTGGAGTTCACCGGCTTCGGGCGGATCCAGACCGACGCCGACGGCCACTGGTACGCGCGGACGCTGAGGCCCGGCGCGCGCGGGGAGAACGCCCCCTACCTCAGCGTCTGCGTGTTCGCGCGCGGCCTCCTCGTCCACCTGTTCACCCGGATCTATCTGCCCGGTGACGAGGCGGCCCTGGCCTCCGACCCGCTGCTCGCCCAGCTGGACGCGGAGCGCCGCGGCACGCTGATCGCCGGGGACGAGGGGAACGGGACGTACCGTTTCGACATCCGCCTTCAGGGCGAAGGCGAGACGGTCTTCCTGGAGTTCCGGTGACATCACCCGCACCATCCGCCGAGGCCGATGCCGGTCTGCTCGGGCCCGGCTGGGCCGGTTCCCCCGCCGCGTCCGCGACGAGCGACGCCGCGTTCCTGCGGGCACTGCTCGACGCCGAGGCCGCCCTCACCCGGGCCCAGGCCGCACTCGGTCTGGCCCCGGCACAGGCGGCGGCCGCGGTGACCCGGGCGGCCGACCCGGCCCGCTTCGACGTCCGCGCGCTCGCCGAGCGCGCCCGCGCCGGCGGCAACCCCGTGATCCCCCTCGTCGCGGACCTCACCAAGGCGGTGGGCGAGGAGTGCGGCCCCTACGTCCACCGGGGCGCCACCAGCCAGGACATCATGGACACGGCGACGATGCTGGTGGCGGTGCGCGCCCTGGACCTGATCCTCGCCGACCTGGACCGCACCGAGGCGGCGCTCGCCCGGCTGGCCGCAGAGCACCGCGACACGGTGATGCCCGGCCGGACGCTGACCCAGCACGCCGTACCGACGACGTTCGGCCTGAAGGCGGCCGGGTGGCGGTCACTGGTACTGGACGCCCGCGAGCGCGTCGCGCGGGTACGGGACTCGCTGCCCGCCCAACTCGGCGGTGCGGCGGGGACGCTGGCGGCCTTCTCCGCGTACGGCGCCGACGACGCGACCGCGCTGCCGGCCGCGTACGCCCGGGAACTCGGCCTGCGCGCACCTCTGTTGCCCTGGCACACGCTGCGCACCCCCGTCGCCGACCTCGCCGGGTGCCTCGCCTTCACGGCCGGGGCGCTCGGGAAGACGGCGGTGGACGTGCTCGTGCTCTCCCGTACCGAGATCGCCGAGCTGGCGGAGGGCAGCGGCGGCGGCTCCTCGGCCATGCCGCACAAGGCGAATCCGGTGCGCTCGACCCTGATCGCGGCCGCCGCCCGGCGCGCACCGCAGCTCGCGGCCACGCTGTACGGCTCGCTCGCGGCCGAGGACGAGCGCCCGGCGGGCGCCTGGCACGCCGAGTGGGAGCCGCTGCGCGACCTGCTGCGGCTGGTCGGCGGCGCGGCCCGCGACGCCGCGGAGCTGACCGAGGGGCTGCGGGTGAACACGGAGGCCATGCGCGCCCACCTCGGCCTCACCCACGGGCTGATCGTCTCCGAACGGCTGTCGGCCGAGCTGGCCCCGCTGCTCGGCCGCGCCCGCGCCAAGGAGCTGCTCACCGACCTCGCCCGACGCTCCTACGCCGAGGGCCGCAGCCTCGGTGAACTCCTCGCCGAACAACCGGAGTCGAAGGACACCGACCCGGACCGGCTCACCGACCCCACCCGTTACACCGGCTCCGCCGGAGCCCTCACCGACCGTGCCCTGGAGCGACGTTGACTCTGCACCACCTTGCCGAAGGCCCCGCCAGTGCTCCCCCGCTGCTGCTGGGGCCGTCGCTCGGCACGTCGTACTCACTGTGGGACAAGGTCGCCCCGGAGCTGGCGATCTCGCACCGGGTGGTCCGCTGGGACCTGCCCGGGCACGGCGGCTCGGCGGCGAACCTCATCGCTCCGGGCGCCACCGTCGGCGACCTCGCGGACCTGGTGCTGGCGCTCGCCGACTCGCTCGGTATCGAGCGGTTCGCGTACGCAGGGGTGTCGCTGGGCGGCGCGGTGGGTCTGCATCTGGCCGTGCACCGCCCCGAGCGGGTGGCGTCCCTGGCCGTGATCTGCTCCTCCGCCCACTTCAACGGCGAGAAGGCGTGGCAGGAACGGGCCGAGCGGGTCCGGCGGGAGGGGCTGAGCTGGCTGGTGGAGAGTGCGAACGCCCGGTGGTTCGCGGGCGACTTCACCGTGCCGGGGCTGGTCCGGGACCACCGGGAGGCCGACCCGGAGGCGTACGCCGCCTGTTGCGACGCGCTGGCCGCCTTCGACCTGACCGGCCGGCTGACGGAGATCGCCGCGCCCACGCTGCTGATCGCCGGCCGCGAGGATCCGGCCNNGGCGCCCGCGCAATGCCCGGAGGCCGTGCTGACCGCGCTGCGCACCCACCTCGACGGTGCGCCCCGGCGGGGCATGGAGGTGCGGCGGGAAGTGCTCGGCGACGCGCACGTGGACCGGGCGCAGGCCCGGCAGACCCCGTTCACGGCCCGCTTCCAGGACTTCATCTCCCGCTACGCCTGGGGCGAGATCTGGACCGATCCGACGCTGACCCGGCGCGAGCGCAGCATGATCACCATGACGGCGCTGGTCGCGCACGGCCACTACGACGAGCTGGCGATGCACGTGCGGGCGGCGCGACGCAACGGGCTGACCCCCGAGGAGATCGGCGCGGTGCTGCTGCAGAGCGCCGTGTACTGCGGGGTTCCGGCGGCGAACTCGGCGTTCGCGGTGGCCCAGCGG
>NZ_MUBM01000394.1 GCF_002154505.1 Streptomyces carpinensis
AGCGGTCGGTCTGGACGAGAAAGCGCTCCTCGATCGCCGCCGCCGGGTCGAAGGACCGCACCTCGCCTGCCACCTTCAGCGGCAGCTGCTCACAGCCTTCCCGGGTCACCCGGTCGAGGACGGTCACGCCCTCCTGAGTGGCCTTCCAGAAGGCCTCGGTACTCGTTCCGTTGGGCGCCACGACACCGATGCCGGTGACGGCCGCCCGCCGTTCTTGGGATGCGCTCATCGTGCCCTCTCCCTCGGCCGGGTCAGGATCACCGCGGACTGGAAACCGCCGAACCCGCTGCCCACGGAGAGCACCGCGTCCAGCTTCCGCTCACGCGCCACCCGCGGGACGTAGTCCAGGTCGCACTCGGGGTCGGGCGTCTCGTAGTTCGCGGTCGGCGGGACCACCTGGTGGGCCAGCGCCAGCACGCACGCCACCACCTCGATCGCCCCGATCGCCCCCAGTGAGTGGCCCACCATCGACTTGATGGAGCTCATGGGCGTGTCGTAGGCGTGCGGGCCCAGCACGCGCTTCACCGCGGCCGTCTCGTGCCGGTCGTTCTGCCGGGTGCCGGAGCCGTGCGCGTTGACGTAGTCGATGTCGGTGCCGTCCAGCCGGGCATGGTCCAGTGCGGTCTCTATCGCCCGCGCCATCTCCAGGCCCTCACTGGTCAGGCCGGTCATGTGATAGGCGTTGCCGAAGGTGGCGTAGCCGCTCAGCTCGCAGTACACGTGCGCGCCGCGGCTTCTGGCGTGCTCCAGCTCCTCCAGCACCAGCACCGCACCGCCCTCGCCCATGA
>NZ_MUBM01000395.1 GCF_002154505.1 Streptomyces carpinensis
TCGGCCCCCTGTCCGGATGGTTGCCAGCTCGGGGTTCCCACTGCTCCAGAGCGGGCGCGCGCTTCAACTGGTGCTGCCAAGTTGCGCGATCGGCGTGCACCTCGCGCTCGTAACCCGCCCTTCGCCACGCGCTTGGCGGTCGCCCGCTCCTGCCGGGCGCGCTCGGCGACCGCCTGGCCATCCGCCTTCGCAGGGACACGGGTGTAAGGAGACCCGTGTGCTGCAGGTCCCGACCCTGGAGGATCTCGACCCACGCTGCTCAGGTCGCCCGGGGCGTACGTCACCGTACATACCTGTCTGAGGAACGGCAGACGCCGTGAGATGCTCGGCGGCCGACCGCGCGGGAGGCTGTGGATAACGCCGTCCCGGGTCGCGGACTGCCAGCCCGACCCTTAGACCAGACGTATGACTCCAGCGTGATCGGCCGCCTGATGTTCCCCCCGGGCGCCCGTCGCCGGGCGATCGGGGGGAACAGGCCTTGGCTTCACACGCGCAGAGATGCACCTCCTGGAATCAGCGGGGGGACGGAGGTAGTCCCGGCGCGCACCCCGGCAGAACCCCGGTCCACCGATGCGGGCGAGGACGAAGCCATCCGGCAGATCGTCGAACGGCTGGAGATCACCTACGCGGACCAGTACTCACGGGAGCGGATCAGAGCAGAAGTGACCGCTGCATACGATCCCTTCCGAGACGCGCGTGGCCGGTCCGGGCACGACATCCCGAGTCCCGCAAGACCACCTCCTGGATCATGCGCCTTCCTCCTGTGGGTTCAGGCGGGGAGTCGACCGGCTCCACCAGCCATCCATGGCCGTGTCGTTCACGGGACTTTGGGGGTGAGGTGTGGGAGGAAGCGAGGGGTGACCGCCGCTGCGAGGGTGGCGGTGGTGGCGCAGGCGGTGACCGTGGTCCATGCGACGGGGCCGAGGGGAGTGCAGCCGAAGAAGTGGCTGAGGCCAGGAGTCTGGACGATGGTGATCAGGATGGCTGCGGAGAGCGCTGCGGTGGCCAGCACGAGGGGACTGTGCCAGTCGGCGATGAGGGTCTGGCCGAGCTGGGTGGTGATGAGGGCGGCCAAGCCCATGGTGCTGGCGCGGCGTGGCAGCCCGGTGAGGCGCCCGGTCTGCCAGGCGCTGAATGCACCGAGTGTGGTGGCGGCGCCACGGATGACGAGGAGGCGTGCGAGATCGGGCCCCATGAGCGCGGGCATCGGTCCGGCGGCGAAGGGGGCGCCTCCGGACCTGGGGGTGCGGGCGGGAGCGAGTGCGACGGCGAGGGCGGGCAGCATGTCGGTCAGGAGGTTGACCAGGAGTAGTTGGCGGGTGCCGAGCGGGGCGCGGCCGGACAGGGCGGTGCCGAGCACGGTGAAGGCCACTTCACCGGCGTTGCCACCGAGGAGGATCGCGACCGCATCACGGACGCTGTGCCACAGGGTGTGGCCCTCGTGGACGGCGTCGAGGATGCGGGTGGGATCGGGGTCGGTGAGGACGAGGTCGGCCGCGGCACGGGCGGAGGCGGAGCCGTGGGCGGCCAGGCCGATGCCGACGTCGGCCAGGCGGATGGCGGCGGCATCGTTGATCCCATCGCCGGTCATCGCGACGACGTGCCCGGTCTGTTGCAGGGCCTGGACGATGCGGACCTTGTGCTCGGGGGAGACGCGGGCGAAGACCGAGGTCCTGTCGATCTCCTGGATGCGTTCCGGTTCGGGCAGGGCGTCGAGGTGGGCCCCGGTCAGTACGGTGTCGGTTTGTGGGATGCCCAGGTCGCAGGCGATGGCCGCAGCGGTGGCGGGATGATCACCAGTGATCATGATGACCCGCACACCCGCGTCGGTGAGGCGCTTGACAGTGTCGGCCGCACCGGGCCGGGGAGTGTCGGCGATCGCCAAGAAGCCCAGCAGGGTCAGTTCACCGACCAGTTCGGCCAGGTGGTCGGCGGGCTGAGTCGCGGTGGCAGGCGCGCCCTGGGCGACGGCCAGGACCCTCAGTCCGTCGCCCGCGAGGTGGCGTACGAGGCGGTGCGCGGCCTGCAGCCGGGTCCGTTCGAGGGGGACGATGCTCTCGTGTCCGTCCTTCCCGGTGGCCCCGACCGTGGTGGTGCAGTGAGCGAGGACGGTCTCGGGAGCGCCTTTGACGGCGAGGCAGGGCCGTCCTGCGTCGGTGCCCAGGGACGCGGAGTAGCCGCGGCTGGCTTCGAACGGGAGCTCGGCGCCGGGTTGCCAGGCGTGGTCCGGAGGGCACTGGGCGGTTGCGGCGTCGACGACGGACTGATCGGTGGCGTGGGCGAGAGGCCGTCCGTCGGTAGGTCGCGGACAGGCCCGTGCGGCGGTGCGTAGGAGGCGTTGCCCGGCGGGGCTGTCGACGAGGACGTCGTGGTCGAGTGTGGCCAGGCGGGTGACGGTCAGGCGGCCTTCGGTGAGGGTGCCGGTCTTGTCGAAACAGACCACGTCGACGCGGCCGAGGGCTTCCAGGACGCGGGCGGAGCGGGTCAGGACGCCGTGACGGGACAGGCGGCGGGCGGCGGCGGACTGGGCCATGGTGGCGACCAGCGGCAGGCCCTCGGGAACGGCGGCGACCGCGACGGCCACTCCGGACGCCAGGGCCTCGCGCACCGGCATGCCCCGCATCAGTCCCAGGAGGGTGACCGCGGCGCCGCCGATGCCGACGGCGGGCAGCGCCGTCCTGGTCAGGGCGGCCAGATGGCCTTCGATGCCGGGCGGGGTGGCTGCATGGCCGGCCAGATCGGCGGCGCGCCCGGCCTCTGACTGCGCTCCTGTGGCTACGACCACCGCGTAGCCGCTGCCGGCCAGCACCGTGCAGCCTTCGTAGACCATGCAGGACCGTTCGGCCAGCTCCGCCCCGGGGGTGGCCGCCGGGTCCTTGGCGACGGGCGCGGGCTCGCCGGTCAGGGCCGCCTCGTCGATCTCCAGGCGGTCGCTGACCAGCAGCCGGGCGTCCGCGGGAACGACGTCCGAGGGGCCCAGTGCGATCACGTCCCCGATCCGCAGTTCCCGCGCGGGGAGGCTGTGCACCGCGGCCGTGTCCAGTCCTGCGAAGAACCGCACCCGGTCCGACAGCGGCGTGGCCTCCAGCCCTTCCACGACGGCAGGGGGTGTCCACACCACCCGCCGAGCACGGATGTTCTGGGTGAGCACAAGACCGGCCAGGGCGCGCTCGGCTCGCAGCCGCTGTGCGCCGCTCACGACGGCGTTGCCGGCCATCACTCCTCCCACCAGCACTGCATCGATGCTCGACCCCACAGCCGCGGAAGCGGTCGCGCCCAGCGCCAGCACCGGGGTGAGAGGGTCCCGGAGTTCTTCGCGCACCGCGCTCAGCAGCTGCCCCGCCCACCGGGTCAGCGGAGCCAGACCGGTGGCAACGGCCGCGGCGTGTCCGGCATCGCCAAGGAGACGGACGGTCCCCGTGGCTGGTTCAGCCGCGGGCGGTCCGGCCGTTGCCTCGTCGAGGGCCGTCAGGATGCGGAGGGTCTCGCGGGCCCCGAGGGCGTGCCAGACGCCGCGAATACGGGCCGGGGGCAGGGGGCGACAGGCCAGGCGGCGGGCGGCCCTGATGCCGCCGAACTGGGCAAGGAAGGCCGCCCCGTACACCGGGGATGTCGTCAGGCCACCCACCGCCTGGCGGGTACCCACCGCCGCGATCAGAGCTCCCAGGGCGGACCCGCCCATCGACAGGTGCGCCGATTTGCTGCTGACCTGGCGGGCGTCGTCCAGCGCGGACGTGATCCGCCAGACCTGCGCCATCCCGCCGCTGCAGATCAGGTCCGCCGACCACACTCCCGGCGCCCCGACAGAGTCGGTTCCGGGTCCGGGCAGTACGGCGACGCCGATGTCGGCGGCGGCCAGCGCACGGTCCTCGGCCGTGCTGATCAGCAAGACGACCTGCCCGTCCTGCTGCAGGCGCCGTACCTGCTCGTCCAGAGGCGTGGACAACGGCAGGGTCTGGTCGGCCCACGGGAGCAGTTCGGCAGCGGAGACGTGCTCGGTGAGGAGCAGGCGGCGGCGGCCGGAACGGGCCGCGGTCACGACGGCGTCGGCCAGCGGGTCGAGGTCGCAGCCCACCAGGACCCGGCCCGCGTACCGGCCGTCCGGGGCGCGCAGGTCCAGCGGGAGCCCCGAGGGGGCGGCCGGCCGGGCCTGAGGCGCGTCGGCGGTGCGTTCCAGCCGCCAGCCCCGAACGTCGTTCCACGGGCCGGGGCCGCACAGTCGACGCGGCGAGAGGTCTGCCAGCAACGTCTGCGTGGCGGCCCATACAGCGGCCTCGTCGAGGCCGCCCGTGGCAGTCACCGACAGCAGTCTCGGGTGAGTCGTGCACAGGACCGCCGAGTCGATCACCACGGCAGAGACCCTGTCCAGCAGCCGCAGGACCGCCCCGTTCATCGGGACCACACCGTCCCGGGCCAGGTCCCGGCCCCACTGCGCGCAGAACGCCTCCCGCCCCATGCCTGCGGCCTTCGGCACGGTGGCCAGGATCGCCTGCGCGGCGGCCTCGGGGCTGCGGGCCCAGGCCCACACGCCTGCCGCGCCCAGTAGAGAGGCCAGCGAGGTCTGCTCTCCGCATTTCTCCACCGGCCCGGCCGGCAACGGCACCGGTCGGGGCTGTCGCTCTCGGGCGTGCCGCGGCAGACCTTCCCCCGCCACACCGACCAGCTCCCTCTCCAGCCGGTGCCAGGCGGTCTGCCGGGCGCGGATCTCCGCCAGCTGCCACACGCGCTGAACTCCGTCCAGGACCAGCGGTGCGACACCCGCCGTCGCGGCGTGCGCGCACGCGTGGCCCACCGCGAGCACCATCTCGGCGTGCACCCGACCCAGGCGGTCTTCCAGCATCCTGCGCAGCCGCGGCTGGGTCTCGGCCATGACCACGGGCAACCGCAGCACCGGAGAGAACACGGGAAGTGGCGTCACCTGGCGAGCTGCGGCCATCAGCAGGCCCAAAGAGTCCGCGACCAGCGACGTCCCGGCCAGCACGGCCGGGACGGTGTCGAACGGTGGATGCGGACGGTTGCCCGCGAACGGCTCCCCACCACAGCCGTGCGCCTCCTCCACGCTCTCCACCAACTCCAGTAGCCCGTCCACGTCCAGGCGGTCCTCTTCGGCACCGACAACCACCTGCCCCAGTGCCGCATTCACTTCCGCCCAGGTCACGCCCTGAACCCGCCGCAGCGCACCGGTCACCTCGCGAGCCAGCCGCTCATGCCGCTCCCCGCGCCCGTTCAGTCCGCGTACCTCGATGTGGGCCCGGCCCGGCCGGGCCCACACCCGCCGGTGCCCGCGGTCCTCACCCGCGTCCAGCAGCACACTCACCGCTTCGGCAAGTCCGGCCGGCACACCCGCGACCACACCCCCCATCGCGCGCCGCCCCCTCTGCGCCGTATCGACCAACGCGGCCCGCGCCTGTCCCGCAGCCGACGCGGCCGTACGCACGGGCGCGGTGAGCGCCGCCGGCATAGGCCGGAGAACCACGCCCAGCCAGGGAAGAGGAAGCCCGCTCCACGGTGGCACCAACAACTCGCTCTCACTCGTCCAGCAACAGCACCGCACTCGCCAGGGCACATTCCGCGCGTACATGTCCAAAACCGCCACAGCGCTGCAGCACCAGAAACCAACATCACAAAACCCGACAACGGCTGCAAAGCAGACGCAGCCGCCTGGACGCGCCGGCACCCCGCCAGGCGAACCGCACGGTCCCCACGACACTGAACGAGACCGTGCGCCACCGCCACCTGACTACCAATCCGCGGATACCGGTGAAACCTGCTCATACTGGAGTCAGCCATGTGTCCTCCGGGACGCTGGCCATGGACCCTGTCGGCCGATGGTGGAGGCCATGTGAGCTGGCCAGTGCTCTCCTCGTCCGTACGCTCCCGGTTCATGCCGTCCAGCCCAGCGCTGTTCGGACCAGTCCGTTCTGCCGCCGAGTGGCTGAGCGGCGTACCGGCGGCGCTGCCGGTGGTCGGGTCCCTGCTGCGGTCCCCTGCGCCCCGGCTTTGGCGGACGCCCGGCGGCGTGCAGATCGATGTCCGTCGCCTGGGGCAGCCCGGGACGGCCGGCGCGGCACGCGAGGTGGAGACCACGCTGCGAGGGATGCCGGGGGTGTACCGCGCCGAGGTGAACGGCACGCTGGGCTGCGTGTACGTCGGTTGCGAGCCGGAGGCCGATCTGGAGCGCGTCGTCGCCTTGGTCTCCGCGGCGGACGCCGCCGCGCGCGAGGCGGGAACCGACGGCGAGGGTGAGCCGGGTGCCGGTGCGCGGCGGGTGCGGCGCCCGGTCGGTTTCCCCGGTGCGGCGGGACAGGTGATCGAGGCGGCTGTTCACCTCGGTGCGGGCCTGGCGGCGGTCGGGGTGGCGTCGGTCGGCAACGCGCTGCGGCTGCGCGGCCTTCATCCCGTGGTGATCTCAGCGGTGGAGCTCGTCCAGGCTACGCCGCGGCTGCGCGAGGGGATCGCCGGCCGGCTCGGCGAGGAGGCCGCGGAGCGGGCCTGGGTCGCGGCGAACCTGCTTCTGACGACGCTGACGTTCCGGCCGGTCGGCGCTGCGGCGACCGCTGTGCTGGCCGGTGCCCGGTACGCGGAGGTGCAGGCCCGTCGCAGGGTCTGGGGGAACTGGTCGCGCAGGCTGGCCGTGCACGAGGGAGCGTACCGTCACCTTGCGGTGCCGGCGCAGGAGCGGCCCGCCCCGCTGCCACCCGCGGCGAGCGAGCGGTACGCCAATGTGGCGGTGCCGGTGTCCCTCGCTGCCTACGGGCTCACTGGGGTCGGCACGCTCAGCCATGACAAGGCGCTGGCGCTGCTGACCGCCGGGACACCGAGAGGCCCCCGGTTCGGCCGGGAGTCGTTCGCCTGCTCGGTGGCGCGGGTGGTCTCCGACCGGGGCGCGCTGGTGCTGCGACCGGAAGCATTGCGCCGCCTCGACCGGATCGACACAGTCGTCCTCGACGCCCGGGTGCTGGCAACCGGCGGGTGGACGATCGAGAGCCTGGTGCGCCTGGCGCCGTCCGGCGGGCGGCCGGGCGAGGGGAAGGCCGAACCGAACGGCGAACGTCGCCCCTACGGCGCCGAGGACGGCCCGGATGACGACGAGATCCACGCACGGATCCTTGAGCTGATCGAGCCGGGCGGCCCTCCGGGGTGGTGGCCCCGGCACGGCGCCGGCCCCGCGCGGCCGCCGCAGCGGGCAGGCTGGACGCTGCGGCCGTACACCGGTGCGGACACCGTCCCGGGCGGCGTCGTGGTGTCCGAGGAGACGGCCGCGCAGGCGGCGCGCTGGGCCGAGGAGGGGGCGCACGTCCTGCTCGTCCTGCGGGACGGCATGCCGGTCGCCGTGGCCGGCCTGGTCCCCCAACTGCATGCGCTGGCCCACCACGTGGTGCGCGCGGCGCATGAGTGCGGCCATGTGCGGCTGGTGGGCGGCCCGTCCGGTCTACACCTGCGGCTCGGGCTCCCCAAGGCGGCTCCCACCGGCCACCGCCGCACGGCCGCGCTGGTCCGCGCCCTTCAGGCGCAGGGCCACGGTGTGGCCGTGGTGTCGGCACGGACCCGGCGCGCCCTCGTGCGTGCGGACCTGGGGATCGGAGTGCTGGCCGGTCCGCGACATGTGCCGTGGGAGGCCCATGTCGCCGCCCCGCCCGATGCCGTCCATCTGTTGCTGACCGCCCTGCCTGAGGCCCGGCGGGTCAGCGTGCTGTGCACCCGCGTGGAAAGCGTCGGCGCTCTCGCGGGCTCGGCCCTCGCCCTTCTCGTTCCCCGCCCGGGGGCCTGGGCGCGGGCCCGCCTGGTGACCGACGCGGTGAGCATCGCCGGGCTCGCGGCGGGTTTCTGGGCGGGCTGGCGGCTGAGCGGCCGCCCGGCTCCGGCGGCGATCGAGCGCACGCCATGGCACGCCATGACGGTGCGTCAGGTCATGTCGCGGCTCGGCACCTCCTCCCGAGGGCTGGACGAGGTCGAGGCCGCGCGGCGCCGGCAGTTCGAGGGCCGGGACCGGCACGACGGTGCCGTCACGCTGATCGGCAGGTTCGCGGAGGAGATGGCCAATCCGCTCACGCCCGTCCTGGCGATCGGCAGCGGCATCGCGGCGGCGCTCGGCTCTGTTCTGGACGCCGTGCTCATCGGCGGGGTCCTGGGAGTGGACGCGCTGGTTGGCGGGGTGCAGCGGCAGAAGGCCGACCAGGCGGCCGAGCGGCTGGTCGAGGCGACCTCGGTGTGGGTGCGGGTGCGCCGCGCGGACCGGGCCGAGGCCGTCGAGGCGGCTGCTGAGCACCTGGTGCGCGGTGATGTGATCGAGCTGCAGGCCGGTGACGCGGTGCCGGCCGACTGCCGGGTGGTGCAGGCGCAGGGTGTGGAGGCCGACGAGTCCAGCCTCACCGGAGAGTCGCTGCCGGTCGCGAAGACCGCCGCGCCGTGTGCGGCCCGGGCTGTAGCGGACCGGACCTCCATGCTCTACCAGGGGACGACGGTGGCGGCTGGTCGCGCGCTCGCCGTGGTGGTCGCCACAGGGACCGCCACCGAGGCGGGCGGCGCGGCGCAGGCGACCCCTCTGGAAGGCCCGCCGGACAGCGGTGTGGAGCGACGGCTGAAGGGCCTCGGCCGGTGGTTCCTGCCGCTGTCCATCGCGGCGGGCGCCGCCCTCTTCGCCGTCGACCTGCTGCGCAGGCGGCCTCTGGGCGCCGCCCTGGGGTCCGCGGTCAGCCTGTGCGTCGCCGCCGTGCCCGAGGGGCTGCCCTTCGTGGCCACGGTCGCGGAGCTGGGCGCGGCCCGCCGGCTGTCCACCCGAAACACCCTCGTACGCAGCGCCTCCACCATCGAGGCACTCGGCCGCACCGATGTGCTGTGCTTCGACAAGACCGGCACGCTCACCGAGGGCAGGATCAGCCTCCAGCATGTTTCCGACGGGCTGGAGCGTCGGCCACCCGACCGGCTCACCCCGGCGCTGCGCCGGGTCCTCGCCACGGCGGCCCTGGCGGGTCCGTCAGGCCCCGCCGCGACGCTCGCCCACCCCACTGACCGTGCCATCGCGGCCGGGGCCGAGTCGCTCGGTGCCGCCCCCGCCCGGGCCGCCGGGCTCCCCTCGGCCACCTGGGACCGGGTGACTGAGCTGCCGTTCGAGCCTGGTCGCGGCTTCCACGCCGTGCTGGGGCGCTCCGGCGACCGGGCGAGGATCGTCGTCAAAGGCGCACCCGAGGTCGTACTGGCCCGCTGCGACCGGATCCGCAGGGGCGCCGCCAGCGCGCCCTTCCGCGACGGGCGGAAGGAGGAGATCGAGGCGGAGGTCGACCGGCTGGCCCAGCGGGGCCTGCGGGTCCTCGCGGTCGCCGAGTACGTCCTGCCTCCGGGCGCGCCGGAGGACGACGCCGCGCTCGCCGATCTTGCGGAAGTCAGCGACGAGCTCGACGGGTTGTGCCTGCTGGGCCTTCTGGGACTTGCCGACCCAGTACGGGCCGCGGCGGCCGAGAGCGTCAACCGGCTCGCCGCGGCCGGGGTGCGGATCGTCATGGTCACCGGGGACCATCCCAGCACCGCCGCCGCGATCGCCAATGAACTGCAGCCGAAGGAGGAACCGCGGCTGATGACCGGGGAGGAGCTGGACTCCCTCGACGATGCCGCGCTCGTGCAGACCCTGCCGCACATCACGGTGTTCGCCCGGGTGACTCCGACGCACAAGGTCCGCATCGTCACCGCGCTGCGCTCGGCCGGCCGGATCGTCGCTGTCACCGGCGATGGCGCCAACGACGCGCCCGCCATCCGGATCGCCGACGTCGGTATCGCACTCGGCTCCCGGGCGACTCCGGCGGCCCGCTCCGCCGCCGACGTGGTGGTCACCGACGACCGCATCGAGACCATCGTCGACGCCATCGTCGAGGGCCGGGCCATGTGGGCCTCGGTGCGCAAGGCGCTGGGCATCCTGCTCGGCGGCAATCTCGGGGAGATCGTCTTCACTCTGGCGACCAGTCTGCTCACCGGGCGCAGTGCGCTGAATGCCCGCCAGCTCCTTCTGGTCAACCTGCTCACGGACATGTTGCCCGCCATGACCATCGCCGCCCGGCCGCCGGCCGACCAGCCGGGGAAACTGCTTGCAGAGGGGCCCGAGGCTTCGCTCGGCGCGGCCCTCACGCGCCACATCCGGCTGCGTGCCGCCGTCACCACGGCGGCGGCCGCCGTGGCCTGGGTGGTCGCACGGGCGACCGGCACCCGGGGGCGCGCCGACACAGTCGCCCTGGTCGCCCTCGTCACATCCCAGTTGCTCCAGACGCTGCAGGACGCGGGCCGCGACCCGGTGGTCGCTGCGGCGGCGGTGGGGTCTCTGGTGGTGCTGGGCGTGGTGGTGACGGTGCCAGGGCTCAGCCACTTCTTCGGCAGCCGGCCCCTGGGCCCCGCGGGCTGGACGATCGCGCTGACGTCGGCGGCGGGATCCGTGGTGCTGCCTACCGTGGTGACCGGCGTCACCCGTCGGCCGGGGCGGGTCGGGGAGCGTGCCACTCCGGAAAGGGAAAGTTCACCTGAGGGTGATGTGGTTGCCGCCTTCCGGAAGCCGTGGAACCGGACAAAGGAGGGGTCCCCAGCGCAATCCTGATGAAAGACGGCCAGCCATGCCGCACGTCCTCACCACGATTCTGACCCAGGTGGCGATCGCCCTGCTCGAGGCCGCCCTGCTCCGCCTGTCCATCCAGCTCTGGAAGGCGTTCACCGCCGGCGGGGAGTCGGCGACCGCTCACGCCTGATCGGCCATTCGCATCTGGTCCTTCTCATCCGTCCATCTCGTTTATTGACCTCCAAGGATGGAACGTGGCCGAAGGGAGACCACGCAAGCTCCCCACCACGGGAGGACGAGATGACCTCGCCACAGATGCGGCCAGAACCTCAGCGAGAAACACCACCGACGCCGGGTGAGACACCCCGGACGGACGCGGCCGGTACGTCGACGGCACAGATGCCCCCCACGGCAGAACCGGCGCAGCAGGCCCCCGAAGCGGCTACGGAGCGCCGACAGGAGCAGGCGCAGGGGCAGGCGGGCCCGATGGCCAAGGTGGTGCACCTGCACACCGCGCACCCCCGGATTCCAATCCCTTACGTGACTCCGGGCGAGATGTTCCAGGGAGCCCGAGCCCGTGGGGCCTCCTCGCGGATCCCCTCACTCCGCAAGCTGACCTGCTACGGACTCCTGGGCGGCATGGCCGTGGCCGGAGCCCTGGAGTGGCCGATCGCCATCGCCGTCGGCGCCGCCACCGAAGTGATCACCCGCGAGCAGGCGGCACGGAAGCGAGCCGAGCACGCGGAGGAGCAGCGTCGGCAGCCCGGCACCGAGCCTTCCGCCCGGACGGAGGCCGCCCAGCCCGGACAAGCAGCGATGGCCTGACTGACGCATTCACGCCGTGCACGCCGGTGGTCCCGACGCCGTGCCCACGCAAGGCGCACTCCTCGGGAGGCGTCCCGGTTATGCCCCGACCACTGCCGGGTCACGTACTTGAACTCGACGGCCGTACGGCCCGCCAGCCCCAGGTACTCCGACGTGTCGCTCCCACACACCGGTACCTCTAGCCTCCCCTTTCAGTTGGCCGCGGTTGGAAACGGGTTGATCGTGTCGGAGGCTTCCTGCTGACCGCAGGCGTTCGCGAGGCATGCCAAGGGGCCCGACGCGGTCGGGTTCTCCAAGAGGTCCTCGGGTCGTGGACGGGCAGGGACAGTCGTGCCGGTTCAGGTCGCGGGTCGGGGCAGGGCCTGCAGCCAGGCGAAGGCGGTCGCGACGTGGTGGCGCCAGGACCAGGTGGCGGCGATGCGCAGGTGCAGGCGTCGGGCGCCGCCGATGATGCGAGCGGCGGCGTTCAGCAGCCGATAGCGGAGCTTCTTCGGCTCGACGCTGGCCAACTCGCCGCCGAGTAGGAGGGCTTGAGTCCAGGCGAGCAGGTCGATGGCGGCCAGGGACAGCTCCAGCCAGGCGATGTTGATCGGGAAATGGCGAGACGGGAAGCGGCCGAATCCGGTGGCCTTGCCGCAGCGGATGCGGTCCTCGACGCGGGCGCGGCCGCCAAGTCGAACAGGGACAGTTGGGCGCCGGGGTGGGGGCGCTCACGGCGGACCAGGATCCGGGTGCCGTCGGGCAGGCCGGGCAGGCCGGTCAGCTCGGCGACCTCGGCAACCGCCACGCAGGGAGCCGTCCTGCTCGAGAGCGGGATGCCACACCTGCTCCGGCAGGTGGCGGATCGCTTGGCGGACCGGTTCAGTGGTGGACCAGCCGACGGAGAAGCAGGCGCGGATCCCGCGCGAGCGCAGGTCGCGGATGTGGGCCAGGAAGCCTTCACAGATCCGGTGCTGTCGGTGCGGATGAGGATGTCGGTGCAGTAGCGGTGGGCGTCGGAGATCTGCCTTACCAGAACCGGTCATGCCGCCCGCGCGAATCGATGAGGTAGCACCGGGTATGGGGTGGGAAAAGGCGGTAGCCCAACGCCGCCGAAGAGGGTGTGCCGTGTCGCCCGAGGTGCGGACCCATGAATGGTCGCTGACCTCCCCTGCTCTCGCGGAGCAGCTGATCGAGGCGGTTTCGCATGTCCGGGTCCGCGATCTGGACACGTTGCGTCGGCACTTCCCCGGTC
>NZ_MUBM01000396.1 GCF_002154505.1 Streptomyces carpinensis
CGGCGGCCAGACAGAAGTGCTCTCAGGCTGGTCACCGCGGACGAGGTGCCCGATCCGCAGCGGCTGGCCCTGCGGTCCTGGGTGAACGGGGCCGTCCGGCAGGACTCCAGCACCGCCGACATGATCTTCCCCGTGGCAGGGCTTGTCGGGCACCTCTCCCGGTTCCTGGTGCTGGAACCCGGCGATGTCATCAACAGCGGGACCCCGAAAGGCGTGGCCCTGTCCGGACGGTTCCCGTACCTCGTCGACGGGGATGTGATCGAGGTGGAGATCGGGGGACTGGGCCGGCAGCGCACCCGCTGCGCCGCGGCCCATGTCGCCCCGCGCTGAGCCGTACCGGCGCCCGGCGCCCGGTCAGGGCAGCGGCGGCGGGACGACCTCGGGACGCACCCCAGCCGGACGGGCGCCGGCGCCGAACGCCGGCGAGCGGATCTCCCGCAGCCCGTCCGTCGTCTGACACGTACGGCCGCGCGAGGAACCGCCGACGCGCCGACTGGATCCAGTGTCGGACGTCGCAGCTGCCCGGCGGCCGCCGCCACTCCCCTCCGGCGCAGCGGTCGCACCGTCATCGCCCTCCCCGCCACCGGCGCGACGGTGCTGGGATGCGGCGAAGCGACCGGTGTGGCTCAGTGGGTGCAAGGTTCACCTTCCGTTCGCTGTGTGCTCGCCTGCCATGACGGTTGTGGCGAGAACGTACGGCCGTGAATTCTGACGAAAAGCTGTTCGCATCGTTCATGTCGCGCCGCGGCGTACTCACGGCCACCGGAGTCGCCGGCGCGGCCCTCGCGGCCGGTCCGCTGCTGGGCGCCGGGTCCGCCGCCGCAGCCGGGCAGGGCAAGGCCTCGGTACAGGCCGGGGGCGGAGACCCGGCCTCGGTGCTGGGCGTGCGCGCCGCCGACCCGGTGAACACCCCTGCGGTCAACGGCCTGCACCTGCAGTTCGGCTCGGACGCGTCCGCCGAGGTCGTCGTCTCCTGGCACACCCTGCGGCCGGTGAAGAACGCGCGGGTGCTGCTCGGCAACGCCAAGGGCCAGTACACGCACACCTTCGGCGCGCAAACGGTCAGCTACACCGATGCCAAGTCGGGCCAGGAGGTCTACGCCCACCACGCTCACCTGACCGGCCTGCGCCCGGACACGGACCACGTCTACCTGGCTGCCCACGACGGCGCCCAGCCGGAGTTCGGCTCCTTCACGACCGCGCCCAAGGGCCGCGCCGCGCTGCGCTTCACCAGCTTCGGCGACCAGGGCACCCCGACCCTGGGCAAGCTGTCCAACGGCACGTATGTCAACGACAACCTGGGCAGCCCGGCAGCCGGCAACCTGCCCGCCGGAGTGGAGCGGGTACGTCCGCTCTTCCACCTGTTCAACGGCGACCTGTGCTACGCCAACCTGGCCGCCGACCGGGTGCGCACCTGGTCCGACTTCTGGGACAACAACACCCGCAGCGCCCGCTACCGCCCCTGGATGCCGGCCCCCGGCAACCACGAGAACGAGCTGGGCAACGGCCCGATCGGCTACCAGGCCTTCCAGACCTACTTCGCCCTGCCGCGGCAGGAGGGCCAGACCGACACCACCCGCGGCCTGTGGTACTCGATGACCGCCGGTTCGGTGAAGGTGATCTTCCTCGCCAATGACGACGTCTGTTACCAGGACGGCGGAAACAGCTACGTGCGCGGCTATTCCGGCGGCGCGCAGAAGAAGTGGCTGGAGAAGGAGCTGAAGGCCGCCCGCGCGGACCGGGGCATCGACTGGATCGTGGTCTGCATGCACCAGGTCGCGATCAGCACCGCCGACCAGTTCAACGGAGCCGACCTGGGCATCCGCCAGGAGTGGCTGCCGCTGTTCGACCGGTACGGCGTCGACCTGGTGGTCTGCGGCCACGAACACCACTACGAGCGCTCGCACCCGATCCGCGGGCAGCAGCAGAACGCCACGTCGACCCCGATCCCGGCCTCCACCAGGACCGACGTCATCGACACCACCCAGGGCACCGTGCACATGGTGATCGGCGGCGGCGGCACCTCGGCCCCCTCCAACCAGCTGTTCTTCAACCCGCCGGCCTGCCGGGTGATCACCTCGGTCACGGCCCCGGACTCCAGCACCGGTAAGCGCTCCCCGGTCTACACCCGCGAGGACGCCCCCTGGTCAGCGGTCCGCGATGCCGCCAACTCCTACGGGTTCGCCTCCTTCGACGTGGACCCGGGCAAGCGAGGCGGCCTGACCACGATCACGGTCACGTACTACGACGTGACCGGCACCCAGGGCGAGATGAAGCCCTTCGAGACCTTCACCCTCCAACGCCCCCGCCGCGACGCTTGACGCCGCGCAGCGGCACACGGCACCTGAGCACCCGAGCACCTGACGAAGGCTCTGCGTGAGATGCACCTTGCCCGAGGCCTCCCTGGTGGGAGCCTCGGGCAAGGTGCTGCCCTGTCACGGGCGGCGATCGGATTCGGATGCTAGCGCGTCAGTTCTGGGCTCCCGGCGGGTGGGGGAGGGCACCGACGCCGGTCGCCGGCGTACTGGTGCACACGCTGGTGAGCCGGTCGTCGTGGGCGGCGCCGCCGCCCGGGTGGGTGGTGAGGGTGTGGCAGCCCGGCCCGAGGTCCTTCACCGTGACGACGCCGCCGGTCGCCGAGAAGGTGTAGGGCACCCGGTCGACGTACACGGTGGTCCGGCCCTCGCCGCCGGTGGGCACCGCGACGGTTGCCTTCGTGTTCGCCGGCACCTGGGTGACCATGCGGAGGTCACCGGCGTCGCCGTGGTCGAAGGCGGTGCCGATGGTGCCCTTGACCGTGGGGACGGTGATGGTCGCGTAGTCCAGGTCGCCCGGCTTGGGCGCCACTTCGAACGTCGCGTAACCGGCGGTGGTCGGCTGGATGCCGAACAGTCCGGTGGGGACGGTGAACGCGGGCGAGGCGGCCCAGGGGTGCGAGTAGGTGAGGTTGGATTTCAGCGAGGGGTCCCAGGCCTCGGCGGTCGCGCCCGCACCCAGCTTGATCATGTTCATCCAGCTGCGGGTGCCTTCGGAGGTCAGCAGGCCCAGCGCGGCCGCGTCCTGCCCGCCGTCGTAGAGACCGCGGATGAGGAAGGCGGCGCAGTAGACGCTGCACACCATGCCGCGGGAGGCCGCGTACTTCGCGGCGGAGGCCCGCTCGCGGTCGGTCGGCACGCCGAAGGCCAGCGCGAACGCGGACGACTGCACCGCGGCGTGACTCTCCACGACACCGGCGCTGGTCATGCCGTCCACGTACCGGCCGTTGGCCGCGTCGTACAGCTTGTCGTTGATCGCGGCCCGCATGCGGTCGGCGATGGCGGTGTACGCCGTGGCGTCGCCGCTCTTGCCGATCGCCCCGGCGATGTCCGCCATGTCGCGGTAGGCGCGGTAGGACAGCGCGTTGACCACGGTGTTGTAGGTGTGGAAGACGAACCCGTCGCGCTCGCTGGCCGGCCAGTCGACGATGTCGCAGTCGGTACGGCTGCTGCAGCCGTCGGAGCCGGTCGTCTTGGCCACCAGGCCGGTGGTGTCGTCGAGCCACTTGGTCGGCAGCTTGGCCTGCAGGGTCTGGTAGAAGTCGGCCAACTGGCCGGGGTCGGCGGTCTGCTGCCAGGCGTCGTGGACGGCAAGGATCACATACAGCGGCCACTCCGTGGGCCAGGTGCGGTTGCCCTGGAAGTAGTTCAGCGTGTACTTGCCCAGCGAGATGTCGGGGTCGAGATCGAGGGCCGACTGCAGCTGCAGGTAGGTGTCGGCCTCGTACGCGCCTCTCTCGCGGGTCCAGGAGTCGACGTAGAGGTTGAGGTTGGTGGCCTCGATGGTGTTCTTGGACAGCTGCCAGACCTGGTTGAGGTTGTCGTTGGAGGAGGTGAACCTCGCGGCCGACTCGTCGAACGGGTAGAGCAGTGCAAGGGCCTGCAGGTTGTCCTTGGTGACCGGTTCGGGTGCGTTGAGGATCTCGACGTAACGGAAGACCCTGATGCCCCAGGTGTCGAAGGACTGCTTCCCGTCGCGCAGCGTGTAGACGTCCTCGTAGGTGTTGCCGGTGTTGAGCTGGTAGCGCACGGTGTTCTCGGCCGAGGTGACCTCGCCGTACCGCACGGTCACTCCGTCGCCCGCGGTGCCGTCGGCGACGGAGTAGTGCACGCCACCGACCCAGGTGCGGCCGAAGTCGACGAAGTAGTCGCCGTTGCCCTTGTCGACGATCTTGACCGGCTGCTCCAGCTTCTGCTGCACCTTGGCGGTCGGGGTGGCGGTCAGCGCGGGCAGGGAGGCAGAGGTGCTGACGGCGCTCCAGCCGCTGTCGTCGAAGCCCGGCTCGTCGAAGCCGGTCGGGAAGCGGGTGTTGTCGATGTTCTCCTTCGGCGCGGAGTAGTAGCCGGTGCCGACGCTGCCGACGTCGGGGAACACCGAACTGCCCGAGAGCGCCTTCCAGTCACGTCCGGTGCCGAAGGTGTCCGTGGTGCCGTCGGCGTACCGCACGACCAGCTGCGCCTGAAGCCGCTGACCGCTGGTGGTGTAGGCGATCGCGCCGAGGGCGTTCGGGCCGCCGGACTTCAGCTGCGAGGTGACGTCGAAGCCGTCGTACCGGCTCTCGGACCCGACCGACTGCGTGGGACCGAGGCCCACGAAGCGGCCGTTGACGTACATCTTGTAGACGTACTGGCGGGCAGGCTTCGGGCTGGTCGCGGTGGCGAAGAGGGTCGCCCAGGCGATGTCCTTGTCGGGCAGCGAGACTTCGTCGCGCAGGAACGCCCAGTTGTTGGACGCCGCGCCGACCAGGCACGAAGTGCTCTTGCCGACCGTCAGTGCGCCGCCGCTCACCGTGCCGCACGGGAAGGTCGCGTCCCCGCTGCCGAAGCCGGTGGACAGCAGTGTCGTGCCGCCGTGCGCGTCGTCGGTGACCTTGAGGTCGTCGACCGTGCCGGTCTCGGTGCCGCCGGTGCGCACACCGACCACGCCGTAGGACCAGGTCGCATCCGAGGTCCGGTCGACGACCGTGCCGTCGATGCTGGTGGTGATCGTGCTGCCCTCGGCGGCGATGGCGACGTCGACCTGCTTGCCGACGGCCAGGGTTCCGGCGGGCAGGTTGACGGTCTTGAGGACGGTGTAGGCGCCGCCGACCTGGACGTGCGTCTTGAGCTGGTTGTCGGCGCCGCGCAGCTGCCACATGTAGGAGTTGGAGGAGTCCTTGGCGCGGAAGGTCAGCCCCATGGCGACCGCGGTCACGGTGACCTTGGCGTGCACCGTGTAGTCGGTCCAGGTGGTGGCCGGGTTGGGTGACCAGATCGACTGCGTCGTCCCCCAGTCGGTGCCGGGGCCCGTGCCGAACCAGGCCGGCCGGGACCAGGCCGAAGCCTCGCCGTGGGCGTCCCAGGTCCGCACTGTCCAGTAGTAGCGCTGGGAGGTGTGCAGCGGGGCGCCGCCGTAGCCGACGTTCGTCTGCTGTGCGGAGCCGACCCGGCCGGAGTCCCACAGATCGCCCTGGTGCGCGGCGGCCTTCCCTGGGCTGGAGGAGACCACGACCTGGTAGGCGGTCTGCGTGGTGTCGGCCGGATCGACCCAGGACAACCGTGTCGCGTCGAGGTTCTCCAGGTCGGCCGGCGCGGCGAGGCCGTCGACGGTGAGCCCGGACGGTGCTCGGGAGGCGGAGGGAGCCCCAGAGGGCGGAGCAGCGGTGGCCGCGGCGCCGTAAGCCGCCGGACCGGTGACGAGCCCGAGAGCGCTCATGATCGTCAGAGCGGTGATGCATCTCTTTATTCGGGCGGAGGAGCGGAGCACGCTCACCTCCGGAGTTCGGGTTAATGAAACGATTCAATAAGTGTGGCGTCAGTCACTGTACCCGTCCCCCCTCTGGCCTGCCTAGGGATTGGTGAGCGAACCGTGGATCTCTGAAGGCGACCTCGTTTGCGGCAAGTCCGGCGGTCGGCGATACCGGTGAATAAAAGCGAGAGCGCCGCGGAGGGGCCTGCCGGCCAGGCCGGGGGAGGCAACACCCGGTGCTCCATCGGGCTGTGGCCTGCCGTCCCGGCCGAGCTGTGCAGGCCGCAGGCCGTGGTCGAGGTCGGTTGCTCCGGCCGCTCTCCAAGGATTCGATCCTGTGGCAGGAGGAGCACGAGCCAGCCACGGTGAGGGCAACTCAGTGTGATTTCCCGTCAACTCATCGCGGGACTGTGAACGACGAGACTTCCGGGGCTATCGACGCTCGGCTGAGCGACGCCTACTGGCTCGAGGCTTCGGAAAGGGATGACCACCGGAGCCGTGCACTGTCCTGGCTGCCGAGCCGGCAACGTCTTTCGCCCGTAGACCGGCCCCTGATGCAGCCGGGCGATGGGAACGCGTCGACGCCGACGCCACCAGCGACGAGGACTGCCGACGCGCCGTCACCGCCTGCGCGAAGCGCCTCGACGGGCGCCTCGACGTCCTGGTCGACAACGTGGCCTCCGGCGAACGGTCCGGTCTCTTCGAGGTCCGCACGGACGACTGGGACCACGTCGTGGACGTGTACCTCAAGAGCGCCTGGCTGATGACCCGGCACGCGGAGCGGGCGCTGGGGGAGTGGGGCGTGTTCGTCAACATTTCCTCCGTGGGTGCCCAGAGGCTCGGCCCCGGCATCTCTACAGCGTGGCCGAGGCCGGCCTGGAGAACCTAAAAGGGCGCGGTGAGCGCACTGGGACCGCGCGGCATCCGCGTCAACTGCATACAGATCGCGGCGATCTGGTAGTCGATGGCGGCCCGCAACATCCCCGCCGGGGCCCGCCGCCGCGATCGTCCTCGGCACGGAGGGGACGCCCTGGGGTCCGGCGTACGCGGCCTGTTCCCGGCCGGCGACAAGGCGCGCTGGATCTCCGGGCACATCCTCACCGTCGAGGGCGGCGGCATGGGCCGCCCGCCCCGTTGAACGGGCCCCGCCTCGGCCTTCCGTTCAACGGAAGGCGCCCTGTTCGCAGGCCCGTGTCCGCAGCACTCTGGAAACCGCCGGCGTTCCACCCCGCCCCTCGGGGCAACCGGCGTCCGTGACCCGCGACCCCCCACCCGCGATCCGAAGCCCACAACTCCAGTCCGCAGTCCGTCGATGCGTCGGGTCCGCCCGAACGCAAGGGAGATCACGATGACGACGACGTCGTTCGCGCACAACCAGTGGTACGTGGCCGCCTACGGCAGCGAGATCGGGCGGGAACTGTTCACCCGCACCATCTGCGGCGAGTCGATCCTTTTCTGGCGCACCGAGGCGGGCGAGGTCACCGCCATGGCGGACCGGTGCGTCCACCGCCGTTTCCCGCTCTCCGAGAAGCCGAGCCGGCTGGACGGCGACACGGTCGTCTGCGGCTACCACGGCTTCACCTACGGCGCCGACGGCGTGTGCGTGAGCGTGCCCGGCCAGAAGCGGGTGCCGCGCACCGCCCGGCTCACCTCCTACCCCGTCAAGGAGCAGGACTCCTTCGTGTGGGTGTGGATCGGCGACAAGGACAAGGCCGACGAGTCACTCATCCCGCGCGCTCCCTGGCTGGACTCGCCCGACTACACCACCGTCTGTGGCATGGAGCCGCTGGCGGCCCGCTACGGCCTCCTCGTCGACAACCTGCTCGACCTGTCCCACGAGACATACCTGCACGGCGGCTACATCGGCACCCCCGAGGTCGCCGATACCCCCATCACCACCGAGGTCGACGAGAAGGCGGGCGTCGTGTACGTGAGCCGGCACATGGACGACGCCGCCTGCCCGCCGTTCTACGCCAAGTCCACCGGCATCACCGGCCGCATCACGCGCTGGCAGGACATCGAGTACCACGCCCCCTGCCTGTACCTCCTGCACTCGCGCATCGCCCCGGTCGGCGCACCCGGCCCGAACGCGGACGGCGGCGATCCGGACGCCTTCCACGTCGAGGTCGTCTACGCCATCACCCCGGAGACGGAGACCAGCACTCACGACTTCTGGGCCGTGGCCCGAGATTTCGCGCTGGAGGACCAAGAGGTCTCCGACTTCCTGTGGGAGAACAACCGCACCGTCGTCCTCCAGGACGTCGTCGCCCTCAACAGGCTCGAGCAGGTCATCGCCTCCGAGCCGGCCGGGACGCAGGAGCTCAGCATCAACATCGACACCGGTGGGCTGGCCGCGCGCCGCATCCTCAAGCGGATGGTCGAGGCCGGCACGGCGGCATCCACGGCCGCCGAACCCGCGGCGGCCGTCCGATGAGCCCGCAGCCTACGACGATGCTCAACGGAGACGGGGTCTACCGGATCGTGTGGGTCCCGGGCACTGACCGGTTGCGCGGCTGGTGCTGGTGCGGCGAGTCCCGGGAGTCCGAGGACCCGGTGGAGCTGTGGGCGTCGTTGCTCGCCCATCCCGACGAGCACCCGGGCCGGGGAACCGCCCCCGCTCCGGGCCCCGCGCCCACCAAGCTCGTCGGCGCCTGACCGCGTACTCGCGTACTCAAGGACCTCTGATGACCACAAGCACCACCGCACCCGAGGCCGAACTCGACCTCGTCGTGGCCCGCCGCACCGACGAAGCCGACGGTGTGGTCTCCCTCGACCTGCGCCGGGCCGACCACGCCCCGCTGCCCGCCTGGACGCCCGGCGCGCACATCGATCTGGTGCTCGCCCCGGATCTCGTACGGCAGTACTCGCTGTGCTCGTCGCCGGACGACACCCACGTATGGCGCGTCGCCGTCCTGCGGGAGGACGACGGGCGCGGCGGATCCCTCCAGGTGCACGACAAGCTGGCCGAGGGCGACCCAGTCCGGGTGCGCGGCCCGCGCAACCACTTTGCCCTGGAGCACGCCGAGCGGTACCTCTTCATCGCCGGCGGCATCGGCATCACCCCGATCATCCCGATGCTGGAGCAGGCAGAACGCCAGGGATCCCCATGGGAGTTGGTGTACGGAGGTCGGACGCTTTCGTCGATGGCCTTCCGCGACGCACTCGTCACGCGGTACGGGGAGCGGGTGCGGGTCCGACCCGAGGACGCGTACGGGCTCCTCGACCTCGGCGAGCTCCTGGGAACGCCGCGGCCCGGCACACTCGTCTACTGCTGCGGCCCGGAACCACTCCTCAGGGCCGTCGAGGAGCGGTGCGCCGACTGGCCGCCCGGCACTCTTCACGTCGAGCGGTTCGCGCCGAAGGAGCTTCAGCCGCCGGTACGGGACGGGGCGTTTGAGGTCGCGCTGGCGCAGACCGGAATCACGGTGACCGTCCCGCCGGACAAGTCCGTGCTGCAGGCGGTCGAGGAGGCTGGGGTGCAGGTCCTCTTCTCCTGCCAGGAGGGCACCTGCGGCACCTGCGAGACGGCCGTGCTGGAGGGCACGGTCGACCACCGCGACTCCCTCCTCACCCCCGCCGAACAGGAGGCGCACGACACGATGATGATCTGCGTCTCCCGG
>NZ_MUBM01000397.1 GCF_002154505.1 Streptomyces carpinensis
CCGCCCCGCACACCCACGCCCGAACCCACCGGCCGGCGCAGCCCTCGCGCCCCCGCCGGCCGCATCCGACCAACCGCCCAGCGCGAAGGAGCCCCACGTGCCCGCCGACCTCGTCCTGCTCTCCGCCCGGCTGCTCGATCCGGTCACGGGCGAGCTTCTCCCGTACTCGGCGCTCGCCGCGGACGGCGGCCGGATCACCCACCTCGGTGACGACCGTCAGGCCCGCACGATGGCCGGGCCGGCCACCACCGTGATCGACCTCAAGGGCGCGGTGGTCACCCCGGGCTTCGTCGACGGGCACCTGCACCCGGTCTCCGGCGCCGAGCGCACCACGGGCGTCGACCTGTCCGCATGCACCGACCTGGCGGCGGTCCGCGAGGCCCTCGCCCGCGAGGCCGGGCGCCTGGCGCCGGGTGCGTGGCTGCGCGGCTGGGGTCTGGACCCCAATGTCTTCGGCGCCGAGCCCGTCACCGCCGCCGCGCTGGAACCCTCACTCGACGGCATCCCGGCCGCGATCGACCTGTTCGACGCGCACTCCATGCTGGCCAGCGCCCGTGCCCTGGAACTGGCCGGCATCGACGGACCGCGCCGTTTCGAGCAGGCCGCCGAGATCGTCTGCGACGCCGACGGACGGCCCACCGGCCTGCTCCTGGAAGACGCCGCCTGTGAGCTCGTGGACGCGGTGGCGCCCAGGCCCACCGCCGCCGAACTGCGCGAGCGGACCGCCGCCGTGCTGCGCGGCATGGCCGCCGCGGGCCTCACCGGGGGCCACGCCATGGACGCCAACGGCGACAGCCTCGCCGTGTACGAGGCGCTGGAGGCCTCCGGGGCTCTCCCGCTGCGCTTCCGTGTCGCCCCCTGGTGCCAACCGGGCGCCGACGCCGACGCGGTGGCCGAGCTGATCCGGCTGCAGGGCACCGGAGGCCGCCACTGGCGGGTCGCGGGCGTGAAGATGTTCATGGACGGCACCATCGACAACGGCACGGCCTGGCTGGAGCGCCCGGACTGCCACGGGGAGTCCACGCACTCCTTCTGGCCCGACCCGCAGGAGTACACCCGGGTGGTGGGCGAACTGCACCGAGCCGGGGTGCCCACCGCGACACACGCCATCGGCGACGCCGCCGTCCGCCACGTCCTCGACTCCGTCGAGAAGGCGCTCGCAGGCGGCGACACCGGGGTGCGGCACCGCGTGGAACACATCGAGACCGTCCCCGACGACACCGTGCACCGCTTCGCCCGGCTCGGGGTCGTCGCGTCCATGCAGCCCACGCACTGCTGCGAGTTCACCCGCGCCGACCACACCGACAACTGGTCCCGCCGCCTCGGCGAGGAGCGCGCCTCGCGCGCATGGCGCTGCCACGACCTGTGGGAGGCGGGCGCGCGGGTGGTGCTGGGTTCCGACTGGCCGATCGCCCCCTACCCGCCGCTCGCCGTCATGGCCGGCGGCCGCCACCGCCGTCCGAGCCGCGACCTCACCCAGCCCCCGCACGGGATCGACCAGGCCCTCACCCCGCTGCGGGCGCTCCAGGCCGTCACCGTCAACGCGGCGTGGGCGGCGGGAGAGGAGCACGAGGCCGGCCGGCTGGCCGTCGGCCACCGCGCCGACCTCACCGTCCTCGCCGACAATCCCCTCGCCGTCCCCGACACCGGCCTCGCCGAGCTGCCCGTGCTGCTCACCGTCCTCGCCGGGCGCCCCACCCACCGGGACGCGGCCTTGTGAACCGTCCGCACGCATCCCGGACTGCGTCCGTACGCGCCCCCTGATGACCCGTCCGGACGCACCCCGAGGACGGACCACGATGAAGTCCGGCATCCGGGGAACACGAGAAGGAGTCCAGTCCCGGAATCCGAGATTCCCGTGATCCAGGAGCCCCGGAGCTCCTTCCCCTGGAGGTCAGCGATGTTCGAGGCCGGCGACATCCGTGAATGGCGCGGACACGACGTCGTCGATACGGACGGCGGCAAGATCGGCACACTGGAGTCTGTCTACGTCGACACCACGACCGACCAGCCCTTCTTCGCGACGGTCACGGTGGGCGTACCGACCCGGCGCCGCCTGGCGTTCGTCCCGCTCATCGGCGCCACCGTCGGCCCGGGCTATGTGAAGGTGGCCTACACGAAGAAGGTGGTGAAGCAGGCACCGTCGATCGACACCGACGGCGTCCTGCCTGCCGCGGAGGAACCCGGCGTCTTCGGCCACTACGAACTGGCCTACAACCCCGGTGCCGGCGGTGAGCGACGCCTCGCCCGCCGCTGACCGGGGCGAGGACCACCGTCAGGATCGGAGGACGAACAGGCAAGGTGGCGTGGTGTGGATGTGACCCCGGGAGGCCAGAGCGATCCCTCGGATACGGAACGGCTGCGGGACACCGTCGCGCACATGCCCCGTCAGGTCCGTGAGGAGCTGGTCCGCAGGCTCCGGCGGAACCGGCGCGCCTTGCGCAAGGAGGACGTCAAGGTCGTCGAGCCGCCGCTGCTCAGGCGCGCCGTCGGGGCCTCCGCCCTCGGGAACTGCATGGAGTGGTTCGACTTCGGCGTCTACAGCTATCTCGCCGCCACCATCGGAAAGGTCTTCTTCCCGGGCGCCTCACCGGGCGCCCAGGTGATCTCCTCCTTCGCGACCTTCGCCGCGGCGTTCGTGGTGCGGCCGCTGGGCGGCCTGGTGTTCGGGCCCCTCGGCGACCGTCTGGGCCGGCAGAAGGTCCTCGCCACCACCATGATCATGATGGCGATCGGCACCTTCGCCATCGGTGTGATCCCCGGTTACGCGACCATCGGCCTCGCCGCGCCGGTACTCCTGCTGCTCGCCCGCATGGTCCAGGGCTTCTCCACCGGCGGCGAGTACGGCGGCGCCACCACCTTCGTGGCCGAGTACTCCCCCGACCGCCGCCGCGGCTTCCTCTCCAGCTGGCTGGACTTCGGTACCTTCGTGGGCTACGCGCTGGGCTCCGCCCTGGTCACCATGCTGAACTTCGCCCTCACGAGCGACCAGATGCTCGCCTGGGGCTGGCGCATCCCGTTCCTGATCGCCGGGCCCCTGGGCGCCATCGGCCTGTACATGCGGCTGAAGCTGGAGGAGTCGCCCGCCTTCCAGCAGCAGCTCGACGAGCACGAGAAGAGCCTCGCCCAGAAGTCGGCGGGCAGCGAGTTCAAGACCATCGTCAAGAACCACTGGGAAGCCCTGCTGGTCTGCATGGGCATCGTGCTGCTCTACAACGTCACCAACTACATGGTGACCGGCTATCTGCCCACCTACCAGACGGAGACCCTGCACCGCTCCAGCGGCTCCGCGGACCTCCTGGTGCTGCTGGGCATGGTCTGGATCGTGCTGCTGATCACCTTCATCGGCCGCCTCAGCGACCACGTGGGCCGCCGCCCGATCTACGCCGTGGCGGCCGCCGCCATGATCGTCCTCTCCATCCCCGCCTTCCTGCTGATCAAGATGCACGGCACCTGGCCGCCCGTCCTCGGCGTGCTCATCCTGTCCACGCTGCTGGCCTGCTTCGCCGCGCCGAGCGCCGCGACCCTGCCCGCGCTCTTCCCGACCGCCATCCGTTACGCCGCGATGGGCATCGGCTTCAACTTCGCCGTCGCCGCGTTCGGCGGCACCACACCGCTGGTCACCGCGGCCCTGGTCACCGGCACCGGCGACGACATGATGCCCGCCTACTACCTGATGCTGGCCGGCGCCATCGGCCTGGTGACCGTGAAGTTCCTGCCCGAGAGCGCCCAGGTGCCGCTCAACGGCTCCCAGCCGATGGTGGGCTCCGAAGAGGAACAGCACGAGTTGGTCACGACCTCCGAAGCCCTGTACCGGACCACCCGGGACCCGGCCTGACCAGACGCGGCTCCCCCCTCCTCAAAGCGCCGCCGCGCACGGGACGATGACGAGGAGCCAGGTGAGCGAAACGCTCGCCACGACGCAGTCCTCGGCCACCAGATCCAGCCCCCGAGTCGTCTTCAGCGCGAGCTCGGGCACGGGCCACTCGCGGCTGAGGGTCTGGGAGACGTCACGCCACCAGGGGTGAGCGGGCAGTTCGCCGGCGGGTTCGAACGGGCGGCCCGGGACGCGACGGCCACCGCCTGACCGACCGCCTCCGCCGCGGCCGACATCCACTCCCCCGGCTCGGCCCAGGGATGCGGGGCGAGATTGAAGGTGGCCCAACCGACTTCGAACTCGCCCTTTGGAGGCAGGGTTCACAGCCCGTGCCGGTCAAGAATCGTCATCAGCTTGCGCCTCCGCTTCAGCTCTGCCCGCAGGTCGGCGAGGTGGGCGGTGAACTCGGCCTCGGTGTCCAGCGCCTGGTGGCAGTCACGGGCGTTGAGCAGCAGTTGCGCCATACGCTCGTACACGCGGTCCCCGGTCGGCTCCTTCAGCGGTTCGATCAACCGCCAGTACACCGCGAGGGCGTCGGCCGGACGCGTCTCACGCGAAAGGTCGGCGAGCCGCTGCCATTGCCGGTCGTCGGCGCAGCCGGCCGCCTCCCGCCAGGCGCCGTCCAGATCGCCGTCATCCAGCAGCACGTCCATCAGCACGGGGCCACGGCACCAGCCGCCGCGCTCCCGGCGGGCATCCTCCGTTCGGAAGCGGTCCCGGCGGACCGCGACCGTCTCAGCCATCCGGCCCGCCTGCATGTAGCGGGCGCACACGTAGTCAGCCAGACGGCCGTCGACGTGAGCCTCGCAGATGGTGGCCCGCAGCCCGCGTTCCGCCCACGAAAGCGCCTCGTCCTCGCGACCCGCCGCGTCCAGCTCCTCAGCGATGCGCAGATGCGTGGCGCCGGATGGAACCAAGTCCTTCGCATACAGAGCGACCAGCGCGTCCACATCACCTTCCGCCTTGACGAGGCGCTCCATCAGGTACCGCTCCGCCCAGCCGTTCGGCCTGCGCCGCCGCGCCTCGGCCGCCAGCTGCCGCAAACGGGCCAGTCCGGCCGGCCCCAGGACGTCGGCGTAGTCGAGCGGGTCGAGGTCCGCCGCGTCGTTCCAGTCGCCGAGCACCTGGCCGACCAGCCACTCGGCCAGCCGTTCCGGGTCGGGGCGCGCGACCGAGCACGCTTCCAGATGGGCCTCGGATACCGCGGCGACGGCCTGCCCGACCACACCGTCGGAGTCATCGACCTCCTAGTACGCCCGCCCGAGCGCCCGGATCGCCTCCTCCGCCAGACCGACCGCCTGCGCCGCCAGCTCCCCGGAGGCCAGGGCACGCAGCGCGTCGGCCGCTTCCTCGACCTGCCGGGCGTACCCGGTGGCGTCCGCGTACTCGACGTATCCGTACCGGGCGAAGGGCCGCGGGTCGATCAGCACCAGGATCCGGTCCCGGACCGCATCCATGTCCGAGTGCGCGGCCGCGGCCCGCAGCTCCAGACGCCGACGCAGCTCCCGGTCCTGCCCGATCTGCTCTCGCACCAGTGCGAGTAGTTCGTCACGGGACAGCGCCGTGAGCCACGCCTCCAGGCGGGAGGTCCGTGCCCAGGCGGCGGCCCGCTGACGCGGGATCGCCTCCGACTGCCGCAGCACGGTCAGCCCCACCGCCACGCAGTGCTTGCAGAAGTTGCCCTCCTGCCCGTACGGGCAGTCGCACCACCCGGAGACTCCGATGTCGCCGAGGGTGAGCTCCACCTCGTAGACGTCGGTGCCGTGCACCGTGGCGGTGACCGAGCCGTCGCCCACCTCCAGGCCACTCACCGCGTCCAGATACCCCAGCCCTCGATCGAAGGACCGAGCCCCGGCCAGGGCCTGCAGATCCTCCTGGCCAAATCCCACCACGTGCCGTGCCACACCGGTATTCAACCCCTCCGGCAGAGTGGCGGGTGCGAGAATCCGCCGACCTCCCCCAGGAACACCGCGGTGCTACAACGTGACACCCGATGGCACATGAAACCGTGGAGTCATGACTGCCCAGCCCGAGATCACCCAGCGCGACCTGCGCACCAAATCCAAAGAGATCATGGACGCCGTCCAAAACGGCCAGGCCTTCACCGTCACCCGCGACGGGCACCGCATCGGTGAGCTGATCCCCCTGCGCCGTCGCCGGCGCTTCGTCCCGCGCGGGGAGTTCGCCGCCATGTCCCGCACCGCCCCCGACATCTCCCTGGACGCCTTCCGCGCAGACCAGGACGCCACCGCCGAGCAGGAGCCGGACGACCCCCATGTCCGGTGAGCACCGGCCCACCACGTATCAGCAGGGCCTCCTCGCCACCGACATCATGATCCTGCGCAAGTGGATCAATCCGCAGGAGCTGCCCGCCGAGGTGGCCATCACCGCCATCACCCTGGCGGAACTCTCCGCGGGCCCCCACCAGGTGCGCAGCAACGCCGAGCAGGACGACCACGACGAACACGCCGAACGCGCCCGCCGCACGGACATCCTCCAGCGCGCCGAGAACGCGTTCGACCCCATCCCCTTCGACGCGGAAGCCGCCCGTACCTACGGCCGCGTCTGCGCCGCCGTCATCAGTGCCGGCCGCACGCCCCGGCGCCGCATCGCCAACCTGATGATCGCATCGATCGCCATCGCCGAGGACCTCCCTCTGTTCACCACCAACCCGGACGACTTCAAGGGCTTGGACGACCTGCTCACCATCGTCCCCGTCACCCGCCCGCAGGTGCTGCCCGACCGCTAGCCTGCCTTTATGGGGCCGTTTCCGGGGGGTTATCGGCGTCCGCCGAGGCGGTCGTCGTGGATGTGTCGGGCCACGGCGGCGAGCTGGTCAGGGTCGGCTCCTCGCCGGTCTGGTCGAGGTCCCGGATACTGCCCGCGCCCGCGTTTCAGCCGGAGCCGGAGCCGGAACTGCCCGCCGATTCGCTGGCGGCACGGCGGTACTCGGCGTTGATGCGCTGTGCTTCCTCGAGCTGGTCCTCGAGGATGACGATGCGGCACGCAGCCTCGATCGGGGTCCCCTTGTCGACGAGCTCGCGGGCGCGGGCGGCGATCCGCAGTTGGTAGCGGGAGTACCGGCGATGTCCTCCCTCCGAGCGGAGCGGAGTGATCAGGCGAGCCTCACCGATGGCTCGCAGGAAGCCTGGGGTGGTGCCGAGCATCTCGGCTGCCCGGCCCATCGAGTACGCGGGATAGTCGTCGTCGTCCAGACGATCATTCAGAGGGTTGTCCGATGTCATGTCACCTCGCTGTGCAACGCGTCGAGGGGCCCTGGTGCCGTACGGCACCAGGGCCCCGAAGGAATTGAACACCATCTGTCGGCCCTACTGCTGTGCCGACCTTCTGTTTCCGCTACCCGGCCCGGCAGGGCGGAGCGGGGGATCGCAGCTGCGTGACCGGGGACCACCATCCAATCCGGGGTCTTGCGGTACCCGGGCCGAGTGCTCCTCGGGCCGGGCGATCCTGATGGCGTCTGCTCCTCCGTTCCTCTCGGTACCAACCACTGAATGAACCGGTACTGCTGTTGGCAGCTCCTCGACCTGCGAGCCGCCCAGTGCGGCTCTCAGTCTCAACCGCACTGACCTGCGTACTTCATCTTCAGTCCAGCCGCCAGTTCATGTCTGGCGAGTCTCGTTCGACCCTGTCTATGCAATGAAGCATACTCACGCCGGAAGGAATATCTACCCTGGCAAAAGTAGATTTCATCCTTCCGGTGAAGGAGGACCTTGCCGCTACGGGTAGGCCGAATAAGCTCTGCTGCCATGTCGAACCCTGATGAGCTGCTCGTCGCCATCTCCGCCGCGGTGGAGTCCGAGCGAAGCAATCAGATGTCGCTGACGGTAGTCGTCGGTGGTGCCGTCATCACCGGCCGGCTGGCTCCTGAGGCCATGTGGCGGGAGCGGGTGGCGGAGGTCCTGAAGGGCTCGGACCGTCTCGGCCTGTTCTCGGACGTCTTCGCCCGCGGGCCGCGAGGCAACCGGCCCGGTCCCGGCGAGGCGCCCACGCATCTGCACTTCCATCTCGCCCGGATCCTGCAGGGCAGCCTCGGGATCCCGGAGACGGGCGGCATGTACCGAGTCGCGATCAAGGACGTCAGCGCATGGACGGTGGGGGATCTTAGCTACTTCGACGGGTGAGACGCTGCCTCCGCCCCACTGCCCGGCCGGCGGTTTCCGAGCGGACGACGGCACAGCGGTGGGGGCCCTGCCGACGCGCGTCGGCAGGGCCCCCACCGGGATCCTGAGGGCGGTTTCCCGCCCGTCCTCATACGGCCGCGGGGCCGGTGCCGCCGAGCAGCGCGGACGCGGGGTTGGGCGGAGTGGGACCGCCCACGCCCACGGGCGCGGCCTCGGGGCGGTCGTGGCAGGTGAAGCCGAGGCGCGTCATGGCCCTCGTGACTTCGCCGGCGGTGAAGTCACGAGGGTCCTGTCGAGTGATGACCAGGCCCACCTGCTTGACGGGGTAGCGGCGGCGGCCGATGGTCACGGACTCACCCGTGACGAGGTCGGGCCTGACGCCCTTCATCGAGGCCAGCACCCCAGTCCTGGTCAGGTCGAACGGGTACCGGGCGATGACACAGCGCATGATGCCTCACAGGGGAGAAGTCGCGGGGGAAGGAGAACGGGCTGTCCGGAGCGAGGCGGATCAGCGCGAGAGGGTAAGCGCGCCCGGAATCCGGCCGTACTCACCGACGCCGCCGGGGCGGGCGCCGGGCGAGGACAACGATCCGTCGAGGACGTCCCGCAAACGGATCCGGTCCGTGTACGCGGAACTGTCGCGGAGAACGGCGAGCCGGACCAGGGTGATCACCCCCGTGCTCTGGTCGTCCCCGTCGCACACAGTCAGGTACTCGACCCGGGCACCCGCCATGACGGCCAGAGCCACCTCGACGGTCATGTCGTCACATACCCGCGGCGCGTGCCCTTCGATGTCGTCGACCACGGTCACAGGGGCGGAGTCCGGCATGCGGTACTGCGTCCGCGCTGGCGTCAAGGGTGTCTCCTTCGGTAAGAGATGGTCGGCTTGATGGCCCCCGAGCACTGCGTCGGCCTAAGCAGCCGAGTCGTTCCCGGGCCGCCGCTGTGTCCTGCGGCGAGCCCCCGCGCCGACGGGTCGGACCTGCCCGGTGCGGCCCCGGCGGTCCCGGGACGGCGAAGACGCGCGGCGGGGGCGTTCCACGACAGGCGTGGTGATGACCACCGGGACACCGGAGGGCGCCTGGGCACCTGTGATGCGGCTCAGCTCCGCCTCACCCGAGCGGACCGGGGTGACGTGAGGGGTGATGCCGGCCGAAGCCATCAGCCGGGTCATACCGCGGCGCTGGTCGGGGGTCACCAGGGTGACGACGCTGCCGGACTGCCCGGCGCGGGCCGTACGGCCGCCACGGTGCAGGTAGTCCTTGTGATCGCTGGGCGGATCCACGTTGACGACCAGGTCAAGGCTGTCGATGTGGATGCCGCGGGCCGCGACGTTGGTGGCCACCAGGACGGTGACGTGACCGTCCTTGAACTGCGCGAGAGTCCGGGTGCGCTGCGGCTGGGACCGGCCACCGTGCAGGGCCGCGGCGCGGACACCGCTGTTCAGCAGGTGCTTGGTCAACCGGTCCACGGCGTGCTTGGTGTCCAAGAACATGATGACCCGGCCGTCCCGGGCCGCGATCTCGGTGATCGTGCGGTGCTTATCCGCTTCGCGCACGTGGAGTACGTGGTGCTCCATCGTGGTGACGGCACCTGCCGGCGGGTCGACGGAGTGAACGACCGCGTCGGTCAGGTAGCGGCGGACCAGCAGGTCGACGTTGCGGTCCAGGGTGGCCGAGAACAACATCCGCTGGCCCTCGGGGCGCACCTGGTCGAGCAGGGCGGTGACCTGGGGCATGAAGCCCATGTCGGCCATCTGGTCGGCCTCGTCGAGAACCGTGATGCCGATGTCGGCGAGCCGGCAGTCGCCCCGGTCGATGAGGTCCTTGAGCCGACCCGGCGTCGCGACGACCACCTCCGCGCCGGCACGCAGCGCACCGGCCTGCCTGCCGATGGACATTCCGCCGACGACGGTGGCGAGCCGCAGGCGCACGGAGCGGGCGTAGGGAGCGAGCGCATCGGTCACCTGCTGGGCCAGCTCACGGGTGGGGACGAGGATCAGGGCCAGCGGCCGGCGCGGCTCGGCGCGCCGGCCCGCCGTGCGGGCCAGTACCGCGAGGCCGAAGGCGAGGGTCTTGCCCGACCCGGTGCGGCCGCGACCGAGCACGTCACGGCCGGCCAGGGAGTTCGGCAGGGTCGCCGCCTGGATAGGGAACGGTACGGTCACGCCCTCCTGGCCGAGCGCGGCCAGCAACGTCGCCGGCATGGCGAGATCGGCGAACGACTCGACAGCGGGCAACGCGGGCGTGACCGTCTTCGGAAGGGCGAACTCGCCCCCCTCGGGCTGCCGGTTTCCGAAACCGTTGGAGCGGCGCGGAACGCCGGAGCGGCCCGTAGCGGCACTTCCTCCGAAGCGGCCGTATGTACGATTGGTGCGTGCGCGAGTGGTACGTGTGCGGTTCATGTGGAACCTTCCTTGATGCGGGCACGTATCAAGGAATTTCCGCAGCAGGATGAGCGGCGCAGAGAATCGCGAGAACGGGCCGAACATGCCAGGGTCGAATCGCCCTGGGAATAAAGCGAGCCGGGACCCGCACCCCAAGGTGCGGGTCCCGGCTGCGAAGTATGCGTCAGCGCCGGTGCGTCAGGCGGGAACGATGTTCTCGGCCGTCGGACCCTTCTGGCCCTGCGCGACGTCGAACGACACCTTCTGGCCTTCCAGCAGCTCGCGGAAGCCCTGGGTGGCGATGTTGGAGTAGTGGGCGAAGACGTCGGCGCCGCCGCCGTCCTGCTCGATGAAGCCGAAGCCCTTTTCCGCGTTGAACCACTTCACAGTGCCAGTAGCCATTTTGTTTCTCCTTCGGAGACGGTGTCAGGAATGTGCCTTGTGCACATTCCGTGTCGCCGTAATGATCAGCCGTCGGAAAAACCTTTGGCAACCACACCCGCAACAGATGACGACAGTAGCACGTCGGCGTCGACCCTGCGTGGTAAATAATTCTGTGCCGCCTGTGGTCGCAGGAATATTTATCGTGCGCCGCATCGATTTCTGACGTCGCGACCACAGATATTCGTTCCCGTCGGTGCAGTGTTGCCGTCGAGCGTTTCCGCTCACAACGCTGTGACCTACTGCGAAGGTCTGTGCGCGGCCACTGTCGTCACCGGCGGACGAGATACCGACGAGCGCGCCGGGACCCCGGAGCAGAGACAAAGATTACATGGTGGGCGGGGCGCGGCATTTTCTGCCGCCTCAGCTCCTGTAGCCGCGCAGTCGCCGCATCGCGCTCCGCCTCCAGCCGAGTCCGCTTTCTACGGGGTGGGGGCGTCAGCTCAGGCGTGCATCCACGTCCCGTACAGCAGCCCCTTCCGCTCCGAGTCGCCCAGGTTGCCCCAGGCGGCCTTGCACGACTCGTCATCAGGGCACTTGGCGGTGGCCCGCAGGTTCCCGGGCGTAGCGCCCCGCCTCCACCGAGGCGGACTCGCGGGCCTGCGCGGAGGCTGCGCTCTAGTCCGAGGTAGGCGCTGCAGGCACCGCCTGCGAGCCGGGCCACAGCAGGATCACGCCGTGCAGGGGCCTGGCTGTGCCGTTGGCCGTTATGGGGCCGTTTCCGGTGTGCCGCAGCGCCTCGGTTCGCCATCGAGTGATTCAGTTGGCCGCCCTCGCACTCAGCGCCGCCCCGCTTGGCTGGCCCGTGCGTAAGGTGTGCAAATCTGACAGTCGGTGGAGTGTCGGCGACCGGCTTGAGGCGCCTGCGGGAGAAGCAGCCCGCGCAGCAGAACCCCCGCTGCCCAAACAGCACCTTGGGGTGGCGGGGCGGGCTTGTCATGTCCGCGTGCTGTTACACGCCAGGTCGCGCGCGAAGGCTCCGAGCGCAAAACAGTCCCCGGTAGTGCTGCACGTGTCCTGAAGCTTCAGTCGTCACTGTCGCCTCGGTATCGCGCCGGCTTACCGGGGGCCTAAGCCACATCCTGTCCAAGTCACTCCGCCGACTAGACGTCCTCATCGACTTTGTGACTCTTTCGGTGTTATGGCCTAGTAATCACTATTCATGCCATTCATCACGAGTCAATAGACTTTGGGTAAATTTTTCGCATCCGATGAGTGAGGGTTCTAGCCGGGTGCCATCAGTTTCGGTTTGGTGACCGTAGGTATCCGCGTGGTCAGCGCTGCACCTGCGTAAATCACCGTTTTCGCTGAACCAAGGACCTGCCCACGGCACCATCGCTGGGAGGAAACTGGGAGAAGATCTTCCCCGGTGCCTCACGGCCGCCTCAGTAGACCAACTCACACCAAAGGCTCTGAGCGGGGCGAATGCCCCGCAGGGGAAGTCCGGATCTTGTCCGGACCTCATTCGGGACGAAGAGGTGCTGGCGCCCGTGGCCGAGCGGGAATGGCTGACGGTGGCCCTGCTGTCCGGGTATGTGCCTGTGTACCCTCAGCGAACTGGAGACTCTGCTCCGCAGACGGCTTAAGGCCATCGACCACCTCAACGGCGACATGAAGACCGCCTATGGCATCGCCAACACGCTCGGCACCGGCGACTGCGCCAACACCGGCGCGGGCGAGGTGCCGCAGGGCCTGTCACACATCTCGTGAAGGCAGCTGCCTACTGGGGGACATCGGCGTTGGTCAACGATAGGCGGGATCGGCGGCGGTGCGTCGGCAGGCACGGTCTTCCACTCAGATCCTTAGCGAGAGATCCATGATCTTGAAAGCCCGCGGTTGGTACGTTCCCGGAGTTCGGCGAGCCAGTAGATCATCGTCAAGCGGCTACACCGAAGCCCTGGGACCGGTAGAAGCGTAGAAAATCCTCATCACCCGAGCTCAGCGGACATCTCCATTCATGAGGATCTTCCGCCTGCATCGATCGGTGCATCCAGGGTTGACGCGAAGGCCATAGGTGCGGCTAAAATCCGCCAACGCGAAGAATGCCTTGAATTCTTCTGCTGTGATGCCGGGGGGATCTTATGCGTCGAGGTTTGCTCGGGTGCGCTGGGATAGTACTGAGTCTGGTGTGTGTTGGCTGCTCTAGTAGCTCTGCACCGGACGGACCTGCTGCCGGAACGACGCCCAGCGCCAGTGAAATGGCAGGAGCCACCGGACCATCCTCGGCACCGACATCAAGCCGACCCTACACAGCGACGACCGCGACGACATCCGCGCCGCAGGCTGCTGGGATTGACGGATGGACGCTCACTTACCACCACACCAGTAACGGTGTAACCGACACGGTGCGCGCAGTGGCAGCTTCCAACGGACAGTTCGCAGCATTCAGTGATGACAAGCCGATCATCCTGCTGAATTCGTCCGGCAATTCCTATATCTGCGACAAGAACGCCAAGTGCACATCCGAGCCGGCCAAGGGTTTGGAGCCCACGCGGCTCAGCTATATTCAGCCGCTCGCACCGGCGACGTTCCTTGGAGCCGGCTTGCAAGATAAGCATGCCGTTCCTGGACGGGTCATCGGAGGCGTAGCGAGCAGCTGCATCAGTGGGACGTACATTGGCGCGAAAGCAGAAGTTTGCACTGCCAAGCAAGGTGGGTTTCTCACTGCAGCCACAGTGCCAACGGAGACCTGGCGTCTCCTATCTGCGAGCCGCGGCGCCGACCCGAAATCTTTCGTCGCCCCTTCGGCAGGTTGAACAAGCCCCTAATACTCCAGCCGTAGATGTGATCTTCAGGCTATGGCCACGGCGCGCGGGCTGGGTGAGTTCGGCGCCAGGCGGTCCAGCGTCGTGAGTGCGGTCGTGGACAGGTCCAAAAACTATGAATGCCGTGGGCCCGTTCTTCGACGGGCCACGGCCTTTCCGGTCACTTGCCCCAGCTCAACGCGTCGACCGTGGCGGCTGCCCAAGACTTGACGCGTTGCGTGAACTCCGAGGAGGGGAACGTTCCATCGACGGCGACGTCTTGAATCGTGACGGAGAAACGGGATCGCGGTGCGTCGCGGTGCGGCAAGGCCGCGTCCCGGACCACTCGTGCAGGCTCGCCCTGCACACGATGGGAGTTGCCACGACGAGCATGACCGCCGAGCCGGTTCGCTTCGTCGAGGCCGCCTTCTAGGTACGCACGCAGGAGCGCCCAAGCCATCGCGCCGTCGTCGGTGGGGAGCCGACTGGGGTGCTGGAGCAGGAAGCAGGAGACTGAGACACCGTGCAGCGGCCCCCACGGTGCCTGACGTGAATGGTCCAAAGCGAGCAAGGCGTGGAACAGCTCGTCGCAGGATCGTGGATCCATCGGGGCACCGCACTCCGGGCAAGGTTCCATGCCTTCTCCTCGATCCTCGAAGTGCAGTGCAGCCAGTACTCCAGCCGCAGTGGTGATTCCGCTGGTGAACCCGGTAGCCAGGCAGCTGCGGCCACCGATGATCATCGTCAGGTGTGTGGACTGATGACGAAGCGGTGGCCGCGGGTTACAGCGTAGTTCCTGATCGCTGGCAGGCGATGTTCGACGGCCTCATGGGCCTGATCGCGGGCCGTTTTACGCGGCTGGAACCCCGGTTGCGGGTGCGGCAGTTGGTGCTGGGACTGCTGGCGGACCTGCCGCGGAAGAACTGCTGGACGATCGCCGAGCACGCCGGGGACACCAGTCCAGACGGGCTGCAGCACCTGCTCGGCCGGGCGAAGTGGGACGCCGACCGGGTGCGCGACGACCTGCGGGCGTTTGTGGTGGGCCATCTGAGAGATGACCAGCCGTGCTGGTCGTCGATGAGACCGGCGACCTGAAGAAAGGCACCCACACCGTCGGCGTGCAGCGCCAGTACACCGGCACGGCCGGGCGGATCGAGAACGCCCAGGTCGCCGTCTACCTCACCTACACCTCCCGGCACGGCCACGCGGGCATCGACCGTGCGCTGTACCTGCCGAAGTCCTGGACATCCGACCCCGCGCGGTGCCGCCGGGCCGACGTGCCTGAGAACGTCGGCTTCTCGACCAAGCCGCAGCTCGCCGCGCAGATGATCGAGCGGGCGCTGGACGCCGGGGTCCCGGCCGCGTGGGTGGCCGGCGACGAGGTCTACGGCGACAACCCTCACCTGCGCGCTGTCCTGGAAAGGCGGCAGCTCGGCTACGTACTGGCTATCTCCAGCACCCACCGCGTCCCCACTGCGGCTGGACCTCAACGCGCGGACCACCTCGTCAAGCGCGTCCCACGGCGGGCCTGGCACAAGCTGTCCGCCGGAAAGGGCGCGAAAGGCTACCGCTGGTAGTCCGGCGCAACCGCCGCACCGGTGAACTCGCCTATTACCGCTGCTACGCACCCCACCCAGTGCCACTGTCCACCCTGGTCATGGACGCCGGAAGCCGCTGGACCGTGGAGGAGACGTTCCAGAGTTCAAAGACCCTGGCCGGACTGGACGAGCACCAGGTCCGCCGCTGGAACTCCTGGCACCGCTGGGTCAACCTGGCACTGCTCGCCCACGCCTTCCTCGCCGTCACCGCCGCCCTCGAACGCCAGGGCCAGGCCACGGCCGACGACGGAACCAGCCCCGACGGACTGATCCCGCTCACCTGCAACGAGATCCAACGCCTGTTCACCGCCCTACTCACACAGCCCGTGCCAGACCTCGCACACCGGCTGCACTGGTCCCTCTGGCGACGACGCCACCAGGCCCGAGCCTGCCGCAGCCACTACCACCGCCAAGCCGCCCTACAGCCGTGAAGATCACATCTCCGGCTGGAGTGCGCCGAATGCGAGTCGGGCCACAGCAGGATTACGCCGGCGACGACGGCCGCGCCAACGATGATGGCGGCGGTCACTTTCCCCTGATCGACATGGCCCGGAAGGCTAGCAGCCGGGGCCGATTCAGGTGCCTGGCTGTGTCGTTGGTCTTTATGGGGCCGTTTCCGGGGGTTGATGGACTCCGTCGAAGCGGTCGTCGTGGATGATGTCCGGCAGGGCGGCGAGCTGGGCGGGGCCGGCTCCTCGTCGGCCTGGTCGGGGTTCCGGATACGGCCCGAGCCCGCGTTTCGCCGTCCCGCTCATCGGTGAGGGTGACACGCGCGCTGGACAAGGTGCCGTGCTCGACCGAGGACGGCGCCAGCGGTGCAACTGGCTCATCCGATGGCAGGACTGCGCCGCTCGACCAGGACGACGTCACGCCAGGTCCCCTGATGCTGACCGATGCGCTCTCGAGTGCCGATAACTCGGAAGCCTTCCTTCTGGTGCAGAGCAAGGCTGCTCGCGTTCTCCGGGAAGATGCCCGACTGGATCGTCCAGACGCCTACCGCTTCAGTCGACTCGATGAGAGCGCGGAGAAGAGCCGAACCGACTCCCCGTCCGCGTGAGTCGGGGTGGACGTACACCGAGTGCTCGACAACACCGGCGTAGACGCACCGATCCGAGACCGGTACCGCAGCGACCCAGCCGAGCACCTTGCCTGCCTCGTCGATGGCGACGTGCCGGTGGTCGGGCAGCTTGATCGAGTCGAACTGTTCCCAGGTCGGGGCGGCGGTTTCGAAGGTGGCGTCGCCCTCGTCGATGCCGAGTCGGTAGATCGTCAGGACCTCCTCGGCGTGCTCAGGGACCATGGGCACGACGCGAAGTCCCGCCCGGGCGCTCACGGTTGTGCCGCCGGGGTGATCTCGTCGATGAGGCCGCGGATGCGCTTTTCGATCTCGTCGCGGATCGGGCGGACGGCGTCGACTCCCTGTCCGGCCGGGTCCGGGAGCTCCCAGTCGAGGTACCGCTTGCCGGGGAACACGGGGCAGGTGTCGCCGCAGCCCATGGTGATGACCACGTCGGAGGCCTGGACGGCTTCGACGGTGAGCACCTTGGGGACCTCGGCCGAGATGTCGATACCGGCCTCCGACATCGCTTCGACGACGGCCGGGTTGACGGTGTCGGCCGGGGCGGAGCCGGCGGAGCGGACCTGGACGCGGTCGCCCGCCAGGTGAGTGAGGAAGGCTGCGGCCATCTGGGAGCGTCCGGCGTTGTGGACGCAGACGAACAGTACGGACGGCGGTGCGGCGGTCTCAGGCATGAGCGGGATCTTCCTGCGGCGCGGGGACGGCGGGAGTGGTGAAGTAGCGGCGGGCGTAGAGCGCCACGTAGACGAGGCCGATCAGCACCGGCACCTCGATGAGGGGGCCGACGACGCCGGCGAGGGCCTGTCCGGAGGAGGCGCCGAAGGTGGCGATGGCCACCGCGATGGCCAGCTCGAAGTTGTTGCCGGCAGCGGTGAAGGCCAGCGTCGTGGTGCGCGGGTAGTCCAGGCCCACAGCGCGGCCCAGGGCCATGGACCCGGCCCACATGGCCGCGAAGTACACCAGTAGCGGCAGGGCGATACGGGCGACGTCGAGGGGCTGTGAGGTGATGGCGTCGCCCTGCAGGGCGAAGAGGATGACGATGGTGAACAGCAGCCCGTACAGGGCGAAGGGGCCGATGCGCGGGATGAGCTTGGCTTCGTACCAGGCCCGCCCCTTGGTCCTCTCGCCGAGGCGGCGGGTGAGGTAGCCCGCCGCGAGCGGGATGCCGAGGAAGATGAGCACGCTGCGGGCGATCTCCCACACCGACACGTCAAGGCCGGTCTGCTCCAGGCCCAGCCAGCCGGGCAGGACGGAGAGGTAGAACCAGCCGAGCGCCGAGAAGGCGAACACCTGGAACACGGAGTTCAGGGCGACCAGGACGGCGGCGGCTTCGCGGTGGCCGCAGGCGAGGTCGTTCCAGATGATGACCATGGCGATACAGCGGGCCAGGCCGACGATGATCAGGCCGGTGCGGTAGGCGGGCAGGTCCGGCAGGAACAACCAGGCCAGGGCGAACATGAGCGCCGGGCCGACGATCCAGTTGAGCAGCAGGGACGGCAGCAGCAGGCGCCGGTCGCGGGTGACGGTGTCGAGGCGGTCGTAGCGGACCTTGGCCAGCACCGGGTACATCATCACCAGCAGGCCCAGGGCGATCGGCAGGGACACCCCGGTCACGGTCACCTTGGACAGCGCGTCGCCCAGGCCCGGGACCAGGCGGCCCAGGCCGAGCCCGACAGCCATCGCGGCGAGGATCCAGACGGCGAGGTAGCGGTCGACGAACGAGAGCCGTCCCGCGACGTTCCCCTCAGCGGCGGCAGTGCTCACGAGGCGGCCCCGGCCGGCACGGTGCGGTCGGGCAGCGGCTCGCCCGCAGGCCGGGTCAGGATGCTTGCCAACCGGTCGGTCATCTCCGGGACCAGCCAGTAGTAGACCCACGTTCCGCGCCGCTCGCAGTCGATCAGACCGGCCTGCCGCAGCAGCTTGAGGTGATGCGAGATCGTCGGCTGTGACAGGTCGAACGCCGGAGTCAGATCACAGACGCAGATCTCACCGCCCGCCCGCGAGGCGATCATGGACAGGAGGCGCAGGCGCACCGGATCACCCAGCGCCTTGAACACCTTCGCCAGCTCGACGGCCTGGTCCTCATCCAGAGGCGCCGTCAGCAGCCCCGGGCAGCAGGCGCCGGCCCCCTCGTCCTGGCCCAGCACTACAAGCTCTTGCTTCGACATACTTCTATGTTGACAGGCTTCGATCCAGCGCACAATCTTGCATCGACAGACATCAATGCAACCCGTTGGGAGTCGTGCCATGTCCCGTGCTCAGCTCGCCCTGCGTGTCAGCGACCTGGAGGCGTCGATCACCTTCTACTCGAAGCTGTTCGGCACCGAACCGGCCAAGCGGCGCGAGGGCTACGCCAACTTCGCGATCGCCGAGCCCCCGCTCAAGCTCGTCCTGATCGAGGGCGAGCCGGGCCAGGAAACCCGCCTTGACCACCTGGGCGTCGAGGTCGAGTCCACCGAGCAGGTCAACGCTGCCACCGGTCGGCTGAAGGAAGCCGGGCTGGCCCCCTTCGAGGAGAACGACACGTCCTGCTGCTACGCCCTCCAGGACAAGGTCTGGGTGCACGGGCCGGGCCAGGAGCCCTGGGAGGTCTACGTCGTGAAGGCCGACGCGGACACCCTCGGCAAGAGCGCCGACCCGGCCGCAGTTGGCGATCGCTGCTGCACCAGCAAGGCTGCGGAACCGACCTCGGTATCGGCCTCCGCGTCGGCAGGTTGCAGCTGCGGCTGAACCAGAACAGTCATCCGCGGCCATCTCACCCAGAGCGACCGCCCTGGGTGCGTGGCACCGTCCGTTCCCGCAGGCTGGCGGCATGGTTACTCGCATTGTCGTCTACCCGCCCGCCGACGGCGGCGGCCGGCGAGTGTGCGTGGACGAGCTGATCACCGGGACGGCGCACTCGCTGCACGATCTCGCGGTGTTCCTTCACCGGACCGGCCTCAAGGGCTGGGATGAGCTGGACGTGGCCGCCCACGCCTAACTCGGGATGATCGGGTGGAGGGGTGGCGGCCCGGAGGTGTGGGAGCACTGGCGCTCACTCCCCGAAGAGGGGGAGCTGGGCGATGGTCAGGTCGTCGCGGAGGCGGAGGTAGCGGACGGGGTGCCGGTAGACGTCGGCGTCCAGGGCGGTGTCGGCGAGGACTTCCGCGACCAGCTCGGGGAACGCGTGATGGCCCGGCCTGGTGGGGTGGGCCATCGCTTGCTTGTAGTTGAGCCACGACCAGGCATCGATGAGCAGTTCACGCAGGTGCCTCACGGCTGCCCCTCCAGGCGTGCAAGGCCCCGCGCCCGCGCCGACCAGAATACGTGGGACTGCAATCTGTCCCCTCGGCCTTGACGTGGCAGCGGATTTGGGAGAGTGCGCCGTCCAACCGCTTCGCCTCCCGACGGTGATGGCCGATCATGTCGGCTGCCGCACCGAGCCCAGCAGCGATGGCCAGTCGCTCCCCGTGCCCGTTCCGAGGAGCGATAGCGGCAGTTCGCGCCAACCCACCGGCGCCCGCCAGGAAGGCCAGCAGCAACAACCGGCCGCTCTCCTTGCAACTGCCCTACAGCACCCTCGTGGTTGAAGCCATTGCGCGGACCTCTGAAACTGCGACGATCAGAGCGTCGGCCTGCGCCCACACCGTGACCCGATCTGCTTTCGCGTCCGACCGCCTCTTCATGGCCGTTGCCACACACACCAGGTCAGGACTGCGCTCAGGATTGTCGTACCCGCACCGCTGAGAAACTGGATCACGGCGTGATCCTGCCGCCAACGCTCGGCCTGGTGTGGCCCGATTCCAGAATCTCTGCGCACCACACGGCCGGCCTCGCGCCTCCAGTACACTCCCTAACCGCGTAAGGGATGCGGTTGCCAGCCGCTGAACTGGGCTTTTATGAGGTGTTGGCACGCATGCGGCACATCAGGGGAACGCGCCGCGATGACCGGAACCTGTGGCCGAGCCTCACCAGCCGGTGTAGCGTCGTGACCAGCAGTCGTGGTTCCGAAGTCCCGTTCGCCCGTGATCGCAGTCGCGGGCGTTTTTGCTGTTCAACGCTCTCCGGACCAAGGCGATCACCTCCGGTTCTCGCACGGTGCGAGACCCGATACGAGTCCCTTCGAAGGAGACAGGCATGGCCAAGGGCACTGTGAAGTGGTTCAACGCGGACAAAGGATTCGGCTTCATCGAGCAGGAGGGCGGCGGCCCGGACGTCTTCGCCCACTACTCGAACATCGCCGCCCAGGGCTTCCGCGAGCTGCGGGAAGGTCAGAAGGTCGAGTTCGACGTCACGCAGGGCCAGAAGGGCCCGCAGGCGGAGAACATCCGCCCCCTGTAACGCCGCACGCAAATGAGGCCCCAGCCGGTGGACATCCCGGCTGGGGCCTCTTCGGTCCTATCGGTCCCCGACGGTGGGAGGTTTCCGGTCCTCCAGCAGGGCGGGCCACCAGTGGCCCCGTGCTACTGGGTCCGTGGGCGGCCGCCCACTGCCCGGGCACCGGCCGGCCGTCCTACCCGGCTCGGGAGCTTACTGCCACCTGATCGACGGGGCGTCCCACCGGCAGGATTCCTCTCGCTGCTGCGCGCCCCCACGCTGAGGAACATGATGGCACTGCAAGATCCGGCGGCGGGTCCGGTGCCGAGCCGCGGAACGTCCTTGAGCCTGATCATCTTTCTGGAGGGCACGACTGGCGTGAGAGAGCTGAGTGGGGGTGTGGTGTCACCGGATGGGCTTGACTCGCTGTGTCCGTAGTGCTGGAGCGGCTCCGGAGTGCACAGGGTGCGGGCGGTTTTTAGTGTGGGCTGAACGTCTGTGCTGTGGCCGTCGTAGTCAGGGGGGAGGTAGTCCGACAAGCGCAGCCCGCCGGAGGTATCGCAACCGTGGCCACCACGCGACCAGCCCTCACCGCCGGGACGGACGACCGTGAAGGGGTGCCGGACGGCCGGGGCCGGCTGGCGGAGACCGCGGGTGAGCGTACCGGCGGGGAAGGTAGTACAGGTGACGGCTGGCACGTGAACTCCTCCCTTGCCTTGATCATGGTCCTGCTCTTGGTCGTCGTGGTGCAGGGTCCGGTCCGCAAGGCGTTTGCCGCTCCGGTGATGCAGAGCTGGATGACGGTGTTCGTGGCGGTGGTGGTTCAGGCGCTGCCGTTTCTGGTGCTGGGCGTCTTGCTGTCCGCGGCGCTCGCGGTCTTCGTCCCTTCCTCGTTCTTCGCCCGGGCACTGCCGAAGCGTCGCGGGCTCGCCGTGCCGGTCGCCGGCATGGCGGGGGCGGTGCTGCCGGGCTGCGAGTGTGCGTCGGTCCCGGTGGCGGGAGCGCTGGTCCGCCGCGGCGTGACTCCCGCGGCGGCACTCGCGTTCCTTCTGTCCGCGCCGGCGATCAACCCGGTCGTGCTGACGGCGACGGCGGTGGCGTTCCCGCACCATCCGGAAATGGTCGTGGGCCGTTTCGCGGCCAGCCTGCTCGTCGCGTGCGCGATGGGCTGGCTGTGGCAGCGGCTCGGCCGCACGGACTGGCTGCGTCCGCCGGCGTACGCGAGGTACGACGGGCGGAGCAAGGGCGCGGCGTTCTGGGGCTCGGTCCGGCACGACGTGATGCACGCGGGCGGTTTCCTGGTCCTGGGCGCGATGGCGGCTGCGACGCTCAAGGCGGTGGCCCCGGCTGACTGGCTGCGGACGGCGGCGGGCAATCCCCTTGCGGCCGTGGGGGCGTTGGCGGTCCTCGCCGTACTGCTGTCGATCTGTTCGGAAGCGGACGCGTTCGTGGCGGCCTCGCTGACGCAGTTCTCGCTGATGGCGAAGCTGGTGTTCCTGGTGGTCGGCCCGATGATCGACCTGAAGTTGTTCGCGATGCAGGCGGGTACCTTCGGCCGCGGTTTCGCCCTGCGCTTCGCCCCGACCACTTTCGTGCTGGCGATCGCGGGAGCGGTCCTGATCGGGGCGGTGCTCCTGTGAACCGGCAGGTCCAGGCGGCGGTCATGTTCCTGATCGGCGCGGCACTGCTGCATGCAGGGTTCACGGATCTGTATCTGCGGTACGTGAAGGCAGGGTTGCGGCCGCTGCTGCTGGCGGCGGGGGCGGTGCTGATGGGTGGGGCGCTGGCCGCGGTCTGGTACGAGTGGAAGGGCCGGACGCAACACGCCCAGCAGAACGGACACGAGGACACGCATGCGCACGGGGCCCATGGCGACGGGCATGGCCGCGGTGATGGACCTGACCACGGCACGGACGGCGATCACGCGCACCGTGAACCTCGCGTCTCGTGGCTGCTCCTGATCCCCCTCTTCGCGCTGATCCTGGTGGCGCCGCCGGCGCTCGGCTCCTACAGCGCGATGCGCACGGGTACGGCGTTGCAGCAGCCGTACGGCTACGTGAAGCTCCCGGCCTCGAACCCCCTGCCGATCAGCCTGGTCGACTACGCGGGCCGCGCGGTGTACGACCACGGCCGGTCGCTGGGCAACCGAAAGGTGCGGATCACAGGCTTCGTGGCCCTCGACGCGAAGGGCGCACCGTATCTGGTCCGCATGGCCTTGAACTGCTGTGCCGCGGACGCCCAGCCGGTGAAGATCGCCCTGATGGGTGGCATCCCGCCGGTCCTCCAACCGGACACATGGCTGCAGGTGACGGGCGCATACACCCCGAAGCAGACCAAGGACCCGGTGAACAACCGCCCGATCCCGTATCTGGAGGTCACCGAGGCGAAACCGGTGCCGACACCGCGCGATCCGTACGACGAGAGCTGGAACCAGTGAAGGGCCGGCAGCCTCCATGGGCTCGTCGCGGGACTGACGTGGTTCGTTGTGCTGGTGGTGAGCGGCTGCCTGGTACTGGCGGGTCTGCCGCATCGGCAATTCCGGCGAACGCCCCTCCGTCGTACGAACTCACCGGAGGCGCTTTCGCCGACGCCCTCTCCCGCCTCGGCCCGCAGCCGTTGCGCCGGGCGTCCCCGAGCCCGCTATCGCCGCTTCCGCTTGCGGGCCGGGCCGGTCGGCCGAGACCACG
>NZ_MUBM01000398.1 GCF_002154505.1 Streptomyces carpinensis
CGCGTCACCACCACCAACCGCGACCCAGCGAAACGCTCCTCCACCAGCCACCGCTGCACCACCGCCAGCACACGCTCCGACAGCCCCCGCACAGCAGCCGGAACATCAACCCCGTCCTGCGGCACACACTCCAACACCACATACGCAGGCACCGGACCACCGTCGGCGAGCTCCTCCCAAGCCACCCACTCCACATCAGCAGCACGCTCCGAACCGGACAGCGCACTCCACACGATCTGGAACAACGAGTCGCCACCAGGCTCGACGCTCAGCTGCTCCATGGACACCGGGCGGGAGAGGAGCGACTCGACGGAGAGCACCGGGTTGCCGTCACCGTCGGCCACCGTGAGGGCGAGCCCGTCCTGTTGGGCGATCGGCGTGACCCGTACGCGCAGGGTGGCCGCGCCGGCGGTGTGCAGTGCCACGCCGTTCCAGGCGAACGGCAGCAGGGTCCGGCCGCCCCCTTCACGGCCGGGGATGTCGAGCAGTCCGACGTGCATCGCCGCGTCGAGCAGCGCCGGGTGCAGGCCGAATCCCTTGGGATCCGTCTCCTCCGGCAGGGCGACCTCGGCGTACAACTCCTCACCGCGCCGCCAGGCCGCCTTCAGACCCTGGAACGCCGGGCCGTAGTGGTAGCCGGCGCCGGCCAGGTCGGGGTAGGCCGAGGCCACGGGGATCTCAGTCGCACCCGCAGGGGGCCAGTCGACCAGGTCGGCAACCGCGCCCGCCGACTGCACCGACAGCACACCTTCGGCGTGCCGGGTCCAAGGAAGGTCAGGCTGGTCGGATCGGCGGGAGTGCACGGTGACCGTGCGCCGCCCGTCGTCGTCGGCGGCCCCGACCACCACCTGTACGGCGACACCGCCGCGCTCGGGCAGGAGCAGCGGTGCCTGCAAAGTGAGTTCGTCGAGCCGCCGGCAACCGACCTCGTCCCCTGCCCGCAGGGCCAGCTCCACGAATCCCGTGCCTGGGAGCAGGACGCTGCCCAGCACATCGTGGTCGGCGATCCACGGGTGGGTGCTCGCCGAGATCCGTCCGGTGAGCACCACCCCGCCCGAGTCGGGCAATGGCACGGCCGCCCGGAGGACGGGGTGGTCGAGTGCCGTCTGGCCCGTGTCCCCCGCACCACTGCCCGCCGTGGGGGCGGTCATCCAGTAGCGCTGACGTTGGAAGGGGTAGGTGGGCAGGTCGACACGGCGGGCGCCGGTGTCCGCGAAGTAGGCGCCCCAGTCGACGTCCAGACCGGAGACGTGAAGCTGGGCGAGGGCCGTGAGCAGGGTCTCGGCCTCGGGACGGTCCTTGCGCAGCGCCGGCGTCACCACCGCCTCGTCCGCTTCCAGCGTCTGCTGCGCCAACGCGGTCAGGACGGAATCGGGGCCCAACTCCAAGAACGTACGGACACCGGACTCCTCGACCGTCCGTACGGCGTCGGAGAAACGGACGGTGGCACGGACCTGGTTCACCCAGTACTCCGGAGACTGCCAGTCGGTTGCCGACTGCCCCGTGACGGTCGAAACAAACGCCGACTCAGGCGTGTGGAACGTCAACTCGGCTGCCACAGCAGCGAAGTCGGCGAGCATCGGCTCCATCAACGGCGAGTGGAACGCATGCGACACCGA
>NZ_MUBM01000399.1 GCF_002154505.1 Streptomyces carpinensis
CGCCATCACCATCTTGATGACCCCGCCGACCCCGGCCGCCGCCTGGGCGTGCCCGATGTTCGACTTGAACGAGCCCAGCCACAGCGGCCGGTCCGCGTCCCGCCCCTGCCCGTACGTCGCCAGCAGCGCCTGTGCCTCGATCGGGTCGCCCAGCACCGTGCCCGTGCCGTGCGCCTCGACCGCGTCGATCTCCGCTGCGGTGAGCCGGGCCGAGGCCAGCGCCTGGCGGATGACCCGTTGCTGCGAGGGCCCGTTGGGGGCGGTCAGGCCGTTGCTCGCGCCGTCCTGGTTGACGGCCGAGCCGCGGATCACGGCGAGCACCGGGTGCCCGTTGCGGCGCGCGTCGCAGAGCCGCTCCACGAGGAGCATGCCGATGCCCTCGGACCAGGTGGTGCCGTCGGCGGCGGCCGCGAAGGACTTGCAGCGCCCGTCGGGCGCCAGCCCGCGGTCCTGGCTGAAGCCGACGAAGGAGTCCGGGCTCGCCATGACGGTGACACCGCCGGCCAGCGCGATCGCGGACTCCCCGTCGCGCACCGACTGGACCGCCAGATGCAGCGCGACGAGCGAGGAGGAGCAGGCGGTGTCGACGGTGACGGCCGGTCCCTCCAGGCCGAGGACGTAGGCCACCCGCCCGGACGCCACGCTGGCCATGCTTCCGGTGCCACCGCTCGGGTAGTCGTGGTAGACGACCCCGGCGAACACCCCGGTGCGGCTGCCCTTGAGCGAGGTCGGGTCGATGCCGGCCCGTTCGATGGTCTCCCAGGCGACCTCCAGCATCAGCCGCTGCTGCGGATCGGTGTCCCGTGCCTCCCGCGGGCTGATCTTGAAGAAGTCTGCGTCGAACTCCCCTGCGTCGTGCAGGAAGCCGCCCTCGCGGCAGTACGTCCGGCCGGGCGTGGCGGGCTCCGGGTCGTACAGGTTATCGAGGTCCCAGCCACGGCCCTCCGGGAAGTGCGAGACGGCGTCCGTGCCGGAGTCCACCAAATCCCACAGGTCCTCCGGCGAGGTGATGCCGCCGGGGAAGCGGCAGCCCATCGCCACGATGGCGACCGGTTCCCGCGCCTGCTCCTCGACCTCCTGCAACCGCCTTCTGGTCCGCTGGAGTTCGGTGGTGGCGCGCTTGAGATAGTCCCGGAGCTTCTCGTCGTTGCTCATCGAAACCTCAACCATTCTGAAGCTGTTCGCGGGCCGGGGGCTGGGAGATGCCGAGTTCGCTGTCCAGCACGTCGAACAGCTCGTCGTCGGTGACCGTGTCGAGGTCGGTGACGTCCGCCGCGCGGGCGGCGTCCCCATCCACGCCGTGCGGGTCGCGGGGCTCGCCGTGGATGTCGCGCCAGCGCCGTACCAGCGCCTCCAGGCGCTCGGTGATCCGGTCCGCACCGGGGGTGCCCGCACCGGGCTCCCCACCGGCCGGCGGGAACTGCCCGAGCAGGCCCTCCACACGGTCGAGTTCTTCGAGCACGGCGGCCGTCGTCTCGTCCCCCACCGCCTGGAGTCGTTCGTCGACGAAGTCGGCGGCGGACCGCGGGGTGGGGTGGTCGAAGATCAGGGTGGCCGGCAGGTCGCAGCCGGTGGCCGCGGTGAGACGGCGGCGCAGCTCGACGGCGGCCAGCGAGTCGAACCCCATGTCGCGGAAGGCGAGATCGGCCTCCACGGCGGAGGTGGACGCGTGCCCGAGGACACCGGCGACATGCGTGCGCACCAGCTCCAGCAGGGTCCTGCGCCGCTCGCCCGCCGAGAGTTCGGCAAGCCGCGCCCGCAACTCCCCTGCGTCCTCGCCGCCTTGTGCGTCCCGCTGCCGCACGGGGCCGCGGACCAGGGAGCGCAGCAGCGCCGGGGTCTCCTCGGGCCGCTCCCGCAGCGCGGCCCGGTCGATCCGCACGGCGAGCAGGGAGGGGGCGTCGCAGCGCAGGGCGTCGTCGAGGAGGGCGAGGACGTCGCTCGCGCTCAGCACCGGGCTGCGGTGCCGGCCCGCCGTGCCGGTGCCGTGCGCGTCGGCGGCGGCCGACCAGGGGCCCAGGGCGAGGGCGGTGGCCGGAAGCCGTAGCGCGGCCCGGTGCGCGATCAGCTCGTGCACGGCGCTCGCGGCTGCGGCACCCGCCGGATCGCCGGGGCCGGGGAGATAGCCGTCACAGGAGGTGAGGGCCACGAAGGCGGCCAGGGCTCGGTCGCGGGTGAGTTCGTCCAGGCGGCGCAGGCAGTTCGCGGTGTCGCTCACGGCCCGTGTGGGGTCGGCCGCTGTCTGCGGGCCGGTCGCCACGTGCACTACGGCCTTGAGCGGCTGCTCGGCCGGAATGCCCGCGAGCAGAGCGGCACCGGCCTCACGATCCGACAGCTCGGCACCGGTGATGTGCAGTTCGGCGCCGAGTGCGGCCAGCTCCGCGCCGAGTTCCGAGCCGTCCTGCGGGGGGAGAACGCCGTTCAGCACCAGCCGCCGCACGCCATGTCCGGCGGCCAGGTGCCGGGCCAGCAGCGCGACCGTCTCGACGGCCCCGGCGTTGTCGCCCGGGCCGCTGGTGATCAGTACGGTGCCACCGGACAGGTCCGGCCGGGGCAGGGCAGGCTTGGCCGCGCCGAGCCGGGGCAGCAGCACCGCTCCGGACCGTACGGCGATCTCCGGCTCACCGGAGGCCAGGGCGACGGGCAGGACCGCCCCCGACTCCGGGCTGCCGTCCAGCTCGACCAGCACGAACCGGTGCGGATGTTCGGCCTGCGCGGCACGCACGACCCCCCGCACAACGGGGTCACCCGTGAGGATCGCCAGCGTGCCGGGGGTGTCGCGCTCCAGGTGGGTCTGGAGGGCGTCCTGGAGGGAACGCGGATCGGAGGCGTCCGGAGCGCTGAGGACCAGGAAGTCGACGGCCTGCCCGGTGTACTCGGGCAGATCCAGCCCGCACGGGTCCCCGCCCACCGACGCCACCGTGGGCACCGGCCCGACCGGCGTGCCGGACGCCGGGATCAGCTGCGGACGCAGCAGTTCACCGGAGCGGGACGCGGTCAGCTGGTCGGCCGTCACCCGACGGCTCACGACGGAGACCGCCGAGAACACCGGTTGCCCCTGTGCGTCGGTCACCGTCACGGCCGTACCACCGTCGGCACCCGGCACGAGATGCAGCAGTACTGCCGTCGGCCCGACGCCGTGACCGCCGTGGACGACGACTCCGTGCCACGCGGACTGGTGAAGCGGCCCCTCGCCCGAACCGGTGATCAGCTGAAGCTGGAGGGCCGCGTCCAGCAGCACCGGGTGCAGCAGGAAGGAGCCGTCCTCCCCCGCTCCGCCCTCCGGCAGTTCCGCCTCCGCGTACAGTTCGTCGCCGCGCCGCCAGGCGGCCCGCAGCACCTCGAACGCCGGGCCGTACCCGTGCCCTCGAGCGGCCAGGCGATCCCGCATGTCGTCGAGGTCGACGGGAAGAGCGCCGGCCGGCGGCCAGTGGGATTCGAGCGCGCCATGCGCACCCTGTGCGGCATCCGCAGACGCGTCCGCGAGAACACCGGTCGCGTACCGCCGCCACGGCTGGTCCGGGGATTCCCCGCGCCCGTGCACGTACAGCGCGCGCGTGCCGTCGGCCGCGGCGGGTTCCACGACGACGCGGAGGGTCAGTCCATCACGCTCCGAGAGCACGAGCGGCCGCTCGACGGTCAGCTCCCGCACCCGGCGGCCGCCGCAGCGCTCCGCCGCCAGTGCGGCGAGCTCCGCCACACCGGCCCCCGGGAACACGACCTCGCCCAGCACATCGTGATCGGCGAGCCACTTCTGCTCGGTGACCGAGATACGGCCGGTGAGCACCAGCGCGGCCTCGTCTGGGGCCGGCACACAGGCCCGTACGAAGGGATGGTCGACCGGCTCGATACCGGCGGCCTCGGCGACGGCCGTGGGCGCGGCGGGCTCCGTCCAGTAGCGCTGACGTTGGAAGGCGTAGGTGGGCAGATCGACGCGGCGGGCGCCGGAGTCCCCGAAGTAGGCGCCCCAGTCGACGTCCAGACCGGAGACGTGCAGCTGGGCGAGAGCGGTGAGCAGGGTCTCGGCCTCGGGACGGTCCTTGCGCAGCGCCGGCGTCACCACCGCCTCGTTGGAGGTGAGGGTCTGCTGCGCCAGCCCGGCGAGAACCCCGTCGGGGCCGAGCTCGACGTGACGCGTCACGCCCTGGGCTTCCAGGGTCCGTACGGCGTCGGAGAAGCGGACGGCGGCACGGACCTGGTTCACCCAGTACTCCGGGGACTGCCAACCGGTGGCCGACTCGCCGGTGACCGTGGAGATGACGGACGTCCTGGGTTGCTCATACGTCAACTCGGCTGCTACGGCACGGAAGTCGGCGAGCATCGGCTCCATCAACGGACTGTGGAACGCGTGCGACACCGACAGACGACTCGTCTTACGACCCTGAGCGGAGAAGTACTCACCAATAGCCAGCACCTCGTCCACGGCACCCGAAACCACCACCGACGTGGGCCCGTTGACCGCGGCAATGGAAACGCTCTCGGTGAGCAGGGGCAGGACCTCGTCCTCCGACGCCTGCACCGCGACCATCGCCCCACCCTCGGGAAGCGCCTGCATCAAACGCCCACGCGCCACCACCAACCTGGCCACATCCGCCAGCGACAGCACCCCCGCCACATGGGCAGCCGCCAACTCACCGATGGAGTGACCGACCAGCACATCCGGCCGCACCCCCCACGCCTCCACCAACCGGAACAGCGCCACCTCGATGGCGAACAACGCCGGCTGCGCAAACCCCGTGGCGTTCAGCGCCTCGGCATCCTCACCCCACATCACCTCACGCAACGGACGATCCAGATACCGATCCAGCTCAACCGCCACCTCATCCAGCGCGGCAGCGAACACCGGGAAGACGTCGTACAACTCCCGGCCCATGCCCAGCCGCTGCGCCCCCTGCCCCGTGAACAGGAAGGCCAGCTTGCCGGTACGGCGTCCCGCCCCCCGTACGACGTTGTGCGCGTCGCCGCCCTGGACAAGTGCGGTCAGCCCGCGCAGCAGTTCCTCGCGGTCGGTACCGAGGAGGCATGCCCGGTGGGTGAAAGCGGCTCGGGTGGTCGCGAGCGAGCAGCCGAGATCCACCGGGTCCTGCTCGGGGGTGAGCGCCAGCAGTTTGCGAGCCTGGGCCGACAGGGCCTCGGGCGTCCTGGCCGACAGCACCCACGGCACCACCGCCGGAGCGACGGCACCGGCCTCGGCGCCCTCGGCGTCTGGTTCCGCGGGTGCCTGTTCGACGATGACGTGGGCGTTGGTGCCGCTGATACCGAACGAGGAGACGCCCGCGCGGCGCGGGTGGCCGTTGTCGGGCCACTCCCGGGGCTCGGTGAGCAGCTCGACGCTTCCGGCCTCCCAGTCGACCTGGTCCGACGGAGCGTCGACGTGCAGGGTGCGCGGCAGCACACCGTGCCGCATCGCCATCACCATCTTGATCACACCCGCCACACCCGCGGCGGCCTGCGTATGACCCATGTTCGACTTGACCGACCCCAGCCACAACGGCTCACCCGACGCCGGACGCTCCTGCCCGTACGTCGCCAGCAGCGCCTGCGCCTCGATCGGATCACCCA
>NZ_MUBM01000004.1 GCF_002154505.1 Streptomyces carpinensis
TCACGCGGGCGTCCGCGAGGGGCCCGTGCGGGGCACGGACGACACCCTGCAACTGAGCGCCGGAGTCGAGGTCGATCTCGACCCGGGTGACCCCGGTGCCGCCCACCTCGACGGGCAGCGCCCGCGGCCGGTACCCGGTGGCGTTGACCGCGACGGTCACCGCACCCGGCACCAGCTCGGCGAAGGAGAACTCGCCCTGCTCACCGGTGGTCGAGGTGGCCAGCAGGTCGCCGCGCACATCGGTGACGATCACCATGGCGTCCTTCACCGGCAGCCCGTTCTCCACGGCCCGCACCACACCGGTCAGCCCGCTGGTGCCGCTGAGCAGGATGTCGTACGCCACCGGCTCACCGTTCACGACGATCGTGGACGCCTGCGGCTGGAAGCCGTCGGCGGAGGCGATCAGGACGTAGGAGCCGGCACCCGGCGCGTCCACCGCGTAGGCACCGTCGGCCTGCGAGACCGACCGGCCCAGCTGGCGGCCGGCCAGCGAGATCAGCGTGACCGCGGCCTGCGGCACCGGCGCGCTCTCGGCACCACGGACGAAGCCGCGCACCGGGACCCCGCCGCCGGCACCGGCGGCCGGCCCGCTCGGAGCCACCGTGGCGGCGGCCGCGAGCTTCTGCGTGGCCGCGTCTTCGGGACGGGTCTGGGTGGTCGTCACCGCCCAGCGCGGGGCCGTCTCCTCGACGGGGCCGGGAGCCTCGGCGGCGGCCGCGGCCGGTGCCTCAGCCTGCTCAGACTCGGGCGATTCGGCCTGCGCCAGGCCGCCCTTGGTCTTCAACGGGACCTCCTTGATGAACAGCGTGATCGCGAAGGCGAGGAACGCCATGCAGGCCGCGATCAGGAAGACGTCCGCGATGCCGTGCCCGTAGGCGCTCTCCATGACCGTGCGCAGCGGCGCGGGCAGCTTGTTCATGTCCGGGATGGAGCCGCCGGAGCCCGAGCCGGAGGCGAGGTGCGCGTACTTGGGGCCGAGGTCGGTGAGGCCGTCCTTGACGTAGTGGGTGATCCGGTTGGCCATTACCGCGCCGAGCGCGGAGACGCCGACCGCACCGCCCAGGGAACGGAAGAAGCTGACCGTGGAGCTGGCAGAACCGAGGTCGCTCGGCGCCACCTGGTTCTGCGTGCACAGCACCAGGTTCTGCATCATCATGCCGATGCCGAGACCCAGCAGCGCCATGAAGACGGCCATCTTCCAGTAGTCGGTGTCGTACCGGATGGTGCCCAGCAGGCCCAGACCGGCCGTCACCAGCACGCCACCGCTGACCAGCCACCCCTTCCAGCGGCCGGTACGGGTGATGAACTGACCGGAGACGGTGGAGGAGACGAACAGACCGCCGATCATCGGGATCGTCAGGACGCCGGACATCGTCGGGGACTTGTCCCGGGCCAGCTGGAAGTACTGGGCGAAGAAGACGGTGCCGCTGAACATCGCGATGCCCACGAAGAGCGAGGCGAGCGACGACAGCGTGATGGTGCGGTTGCGGAACAGCCGCAGCGGGATGATCGGCTCGCTGGCCTTGGCCTCGACGAGCACGAACAGCGCGCCGAGGACGATCGAACCGGCCACCATCGTGTACGTCTGCCATGAGATCCAGTCGTACTTGTCACCGGCGAAGGTGACCCAGACCAGCAGCAGGCAGACCGCGGCGGAGATGAAGAACGCGCCGGCCCAGTCGACCTTGACCTGGCGCTTGGCGACGGGCAGGTGCAGGGTCTTCTGCAGCATGATCAGCGCGATGATCGCGAAGGGCACGCCGACGTAGAAGCACCAGCGCCAGCCCAGCCAGGAGGTGTCGGTGATGACACCGCCGAGGAGCGGGCCGCCGACGGTGGCGACGGCGAAGGTGGCGCCGAGGTAGCCGGAGTAACGGCCCCGCTCACGCGGGGAGATCATCGCGGCCATGACGATCTGCGCCAGTGCGGACAGACCGCCGGTGCCGATGCCCTGGACCACGCGGCAGGCGATCAGCATGCCGGGGTTCTGCGACAGACCGGCGCAGGCCGAGGCGATGACGAAGATGATCAGCGCTATCTGGACGAGCGCCTTCTTGCTGTACAGGTCGGCGAGCTTGCCCCAGAGGGGAGTGGTCGCGGTCATCGACAGCAGGGAGGCGGTGACCACCCAGGTGTAGGCGGACTGGCCGCCGCCGAGGTCGCCGATGATCTTCGGCAGGGCGTTGGAGACGATCGTGGACGACAGGATCGCCACGAACATGCCGAGCATCAGCCCGGAGAGCGCCTCCATGATCTGCCGGTGCGTCATCGGAGCGCTCCCCGTGGAGCCTCCCCCATGCTTGGCGTGAGCCCGCACACCGGCTGGTGTGGTCGTTGCCATAGGCTTCCTTACTTTTCCTTACGTGCTTGCGGGTGTACGGGTGGTCTCTTCGACTACGGGACGGGGACCCGGATCGCGGTGGTCCGGCAGTCGCCGAAGCTCGCCCGCAGCCTGGTCATGAGTCGGATGAGCCCGTCGACGTCCTCGTCGGACCAGTCGTTCAGCCGCTCGGCCAGCAGCGCGGCGCTGCGCCGGGACAGCTCGTCGAGCTGGGCCCGGCCGGGTGCCGTCAGGTGCAGGATCCGGGAGCGTTTGTCGGCAGGGTCGAGGGAGCGCTCGATCCAGCCGCGGTCTGCGGCGTGGGCGACATGGCGGCTGGTGACCGATATGTCGACGGCGAGCAGCTCCGCGAGCTTGCTCATGCGCATGTCGCCGTGGTGGCCGAGCAGTGTCAGTACAGCGACGGAGCCACTCGGGCAGTCGGACGGCAGGATCCGCCCCATGTCCCTCTTCACGGCGCCGAAGGCGCTGAACTGGCGCACCAGCTCCTCGTACTGCGCCTGCTGGGCCATCGCGCCTCCTAAGTTCGTTGCCTGAGGCAACCATAATTAGGTTGGTTGCCGCAGGCAACTGAAAGAGGGGGGTTGAGATTAAAGATTTGGCAAAGGCAAGTATTGGCGAACGTGAACTCTCAGACGGGGCAGTGCACACGGTCCGGCGGGTACGGGTTCGTCGGGGGCTGCGGATGCGGAGGCGCAGCCCCACTTCGTCGGTGCGTGACTTCGTGGAGACCGAGCACGGCATGGAAGTCGACGTGCGGGTGTCAAAGGTCAAGCCCAGGAAGGTGAAGGTGCCGTTCGGTTCCGGCGAGCAGCTGCTCGGTGCGCGCGTGGCGGGCTTGGAAGGAGTCGGCCGGCCTGAGCGACCCCGACGACTTCGCCTACAAGCCGCTGCACAACCGTTGGCACAACGTCCTGGACGGCGGGCTCGAACCGGAGACCATCGGCGACGTCATCACGCGGCTGGGCGCGTGGGTCGCGCTGTCCTTCCGCCCCACCGGCACTCCCCGCGCCGCGGGCTGGCCACCAGCTCCAAGCGCGCCGGCAGCGACCGCAAGGTCATCGCCAAGCAGGGCGGATGGGCGTCGACAACAGCGCCGCGATGGAAGGCCACTTCGAGGACGGCGACGGCTGGGAGGAGGACGCCCTGATCAAGGTGCTGTAGGTCGGGCCGAGGGATCCGACCGGCCGGATGCCCGCGCGAGCAACGGCGCCGGATCACACCAGCCGCAGCACCGGCCAGCCTGCCTGCCCGGCGACAGTGTAAGGGGCGCGGAGTCGGAGGGGGCGGACCTCAGGCCCCACCGCTGCGGGCGGCCAGTACCTTCTGCACCCGGGCGGCATTTACTGCGATGTGGCGGCTTGCCTCCCGCTGGGCTCGCTCGCTGTCTCCTGCGCGGATGGCGTCCATCAGGGGTTTGTGCTCGGCGAGCACCCTGTCTTCATGTTCGAACTCGCGGTCCTGGGCGGACAGCGCCATGAGGTAGAAACGGAGTTCCCTGGTCAGCACCGTGCAGAGGTCGTCGATCCGGCAGTTTCCGAGCGTTGCGACGATCGCCGCGTGGAAGGCCAGGTCGGCGGCCACGATGCGCGCCCGGTCTCGTGAACCGGCCGCCGCGGTGAAGTCCGCGAAGGCAGCTTCGTCGCCGGCGAGCTTGTCGCCGTTCAGCGGGGCGGCCAGCGCCGCCTGTTCCAGGTGCTCTCGTGCCGCGTACACCGTTTCAGGGGCCGGGGAGACGACCACGGCGCCGCGGTTGATCTCGAAGCGGACCAGCCTGCCCAGCTCCAGAAGATGCATCGCCTCCCGGACCGTGTTGCGTGCAATGCGCAATCCGGCGGAGAGGGTACTCTCCCGCAACCGCTCACCGGGACGGAAATCCCCTGTGAAGATCCGCTCCGCAAGCCCGTCTGCCACCTGCTGGGCCGTAGTCGTCCGGTCTATCAGTCCGTCCAGTGCCGCCATGACCGGAACCGTAGTGACACACTCCGCTACCGCTCAACTACAGCTCAACAGGTGGACTGCCCACCGTTGCTCCTGTCGGGAGGGGTCGAACGAACCAACTCGACTTTCGATAGCGTCATCGCATCGCACGGGGGGAAGGGAGATCTCAAGACGCGGTCCTGCGGCTTCCTTTGTTGCATCACCCTCGGTGCCGTCAGGCGACCTCGCCCAGCAGTTGGGACAACTCTCTGTCGAGGTCGAGCGTTGCCTGCTCATGACCGGCCGGGACCAGGTGGTAGGTCCGCATCAGCCACGGCCTCACCACGGCCGCAGGGGCGGTGAACAGCACATACCCGCCAGGTGAGGACAGAGCAAGACATAGCAGTCCTGGCTCTTCTGCACGCCCTGGCCAGATCCGAACATCACCCTGTCCGCTGGGCCGAGTCATGCCTTGAGCCAGCAGGTCACGTGCGAAAGCCCACCTGACCGGGGCCTGCGCGTGGGTATGGAAGGCGACGTGAACCGCAAAAGGATCGTTTGAACAGTAGGAAAGTCGAGCAGATACAGGGATGGTTCTCCCTGGGGCGACCACAAGCTGTAGGGTGCAATCGAGTTCTGTGAGAGAATCCATATCGTTACTCCATAAAAAAATAATTGGCGTCAGGTCCAGAGTCACGTCGTGGTGCTGGCCCCATGTCGGAGTGCGGGCTCCATGACTGTGAAGGAAGCGACCTGCTGCGGGCTTCGTGAGCCTGTCGCCGGCCCTGACGCCTCAATCGCTGCCGCTCCGGGCGACAGGTCCACTGACCCCAACTGCCAAGAAAGTACGCCCGACGACTGAGAAATGAAACCGCTCCGCTTAGTGACATAGACCATGAACAGTCGGTCTGTTGCGTGGGAACAATCCAAGGCTGAACGGAGCCGCACATGCGCAATGTAACGTCAGCGATACGAATTAGGCGATTTGTTTGACTTAGCTGGCTAACGTGTATGGGCATAGCTCCGGATGTCGCCATCAGCACTGCGGCACTTCGGAACGTGCGTGCTTCCTGCCCGTCCCATGGCCCTCGGACCTGCATGCCTCGTCCTCGCAGCAGCCCGGGAACACCTCGATGCCCCGCTGCATACGAGCCTTGCAGTCCACTGGCTCTGAGGAACCTGCTGGACGCCATGTCCGTCGACCATGCGGTCTCCGAGGCAACGCTGGCTCACCGAGGCCTGGTTGCTGGGGCGTCCGAGGTACGGATTGACGAGATCACACCCCGCGCAGGCGACGAAGCAGAGCAGCGCCCCTCGGCGCAACTGGTCACCAGGATCACTGAACCTCGGTCCCACGATCGGTCCGCCTCCGATGTCCTCGGTACCAGCCCCCAAGAGCCTTATGAGCCCGCGTACCCATTCCGTATCCCAAGCCGCTTGTTTGGCCCAGCAGTGTCTGCGCCGTCTGCGCGGTGCTGACCTTGCAGGCGCTGGCCGTCGGCCGCGGACGCTGCGAGGAGTAGGTCGGTGCCCGGGAACCGCTCGAGGTCCGGACCCCGCCGGACAGGTCGCTGCTGCCCTGACCTATCGGCGCCCACCGCAGGTTGGCGGAGAGTCAGCTACGGGCGCGGTACTCGTCCAGCAACTGGAAGACGGGCTCGCCCCGTACCAGGCCCTGCGCGGTGGACAGCCGTACCCGGTCGCCAGGGTAGATGCCATTGAGTGGGCCCATGACCCGGCCTCGGACGACGAAACCCTCGTCCATCTCTATCAGGGACACGTTGTGCGCGGCGGGGCCGTTGCGGTGCACGACGGTGGAGTGTCGGACGGCGCCGGTGCCGTGGCTGCGCGCGGTCCGCAGGTTGCTGCCTCGGCAGACCGGACAGAGCACGCGGTGGTACATGGCGGTGCCGCACCAGGTGCAGCGCTGGAAATACAGGGCTTCCGGTCCGCGACTTGTGGGCTCGAGGAGGCCGGTCGCGGAGTCCGCCGCCGGATGAGTGGAGTTTCCTGAGTGGTGGTACACGCTGGCCAACTTCCTGCGCTCGGCCGGAAATTCCGCGTGCGTGAGGCAGTCGTGCACGCCTGTGCGCGGTTGCGCTGCCGCCGTGCACGGCCACAGATTATGGCACTGAGTGCCACACGTAAAGGCACTCCGTACCATCAGTTGCCGCCCGCATGATCAGCACGGCCGGGGTGCGGGCGGCCGGATGCCGGCTCTGCGGCTGCTCTCCGATCCGGCCTCGGTGAGGAGCCGGGCCTGGATGCAGAACTCGCCGGCCCGGGCGCCCACCGGCTGGAATTGCTTGGGTGCGCGTCAGTGGCGGCGATGCGTGGTCCGCATACCGCTCCCCGTGTCCCCTACCGCCGGTGGCGTGGAGGCGGCCGGTTCGCCGCGCGAGGGCCGGTCGCCACGGCCTTGCTACTCGTGTACCTTCCGGGGCACGCCAAAGGGGTTGTCGTCGCGCAGCGGCGGGGGCAGCAGCCGCTGCGGCCGCGACTGTTGGCCACCGCAGGCCGCTCGATCGCGGCGGCACCGACGGATGTTTTGGTGGGCTCGGTGGTGGCGGGGAAGGGTCCGCCGTGTGTTGCATCGCGTGTGGGGCTGCCACGCCGGGCGGGGGACTTCGAGTTCTTCGGTGCGCTGTACGTCGCTGTCATCACACCACCGACCGCGATGATTCCGCAGATACGCGTCTCCCGGGCCGACTGCCTCCGGCGGACTGGACGGTCAGGTGCACCAGCCACGAGGGGCGTTGGCCTCTGTGGCACGGAGCAGGCCCATCCTGCCGCCGGACGGCGTGGTGACCAGTCACGAGAGGGCGGCGAGAATGCGTTCGTGGGCCTCGTCGAGTTCTGCTGCCGAAGCGTTGCTGTTGGCACGGCGGAAGTCGAAGTCGTCCAGTCCCCACGCGGGAAAGACGTGCAGGTGGCAATGGGGAACTTCGAAGCCGGCCACCACCAGCCCGGCGCGCGGTGCGTCGAAGGCGCGGCGGACCGCTGCGCCGATCTTGCTGCTGACGGTCGTGAGGTGGCTCATCAGGTCGGGTGCGATCGTGGTCCAGTCGTCGACCTCTTCGCGGGGCACCACGAGGGTGTGTCCGGGGGTGACGGGGGCGATGGTCAGGAAGGCCACCGCCCGGTCGTCGGTCCAGACGAACCGGCCTGGCAGGTCGCCGTTTATGATCTTGGTGAAGAGCGTGGGCATGCTGGCATTGTCCCTGGTGCCCGGTCGGCGTGTGGGCAGCGGGCCTTGGCCTGCGGGTAGCAGAGAGGCGGAGGTGGACTAGCCGGCGGTTCGTCCTTGCACTGTCGCAATGCGCGGCGAGTCGCAGCTGCTGCGGCAGCCCTGTCACGGCTTCGAGGAAGGCACACTTCGAGGCGGCGCGGCGCTGCCCGATGCCTCCACGAGGCTCTCCATACGGGCAGCATTGTCCGTGAGCTGCTCGTCCAGTTTCCGGATCTCGGCGACCAGATTCCCGGTGACGTCCTTGCGGACGGTCTCGACGTCGCCGACGGGACGGACGCATCGCAGCAGTTTGGCGGCCAGGCCCGCGGATAGCTGAGTCGGGGCGCCGCTGGGCAGCAGATCACGCAGCAGCGCGTGGAGTTGATTGACGTGCGTACCCGGGCCTTGGCCAGGTTCACACGCAGTTCGTCCAGGAGAGCCAGCGCCGTGGTGTGATCCTCAGGCTCGACTCCCTGCGGGCAGGTGGCGGTGGCCGTGGCCGCGGCGCCGATCTGGCCGTTCTTGCGCCGTCCACGGCGGGAGAGTTCGCGCACTCGACTGGTCGCTGCGGCAAGCACGTCGACGACGCTCTCGCCGCGGGCGATGAGCCACTGAGCGAGATGCCGGCCCGGTCCGTCGGCGTTCTCCACCGCCCACCTCCGCTGAGGCCACCGCCTGGCCCAGGCCGGCAGCCGGCGGAAGTCCGTCAGGCTCGCCTCGATCTGCATTGTCCCGATCCGCTGGTTTGGTTCCGACTCAACGCCGGTGGCGGTAAGGGGGGACCTGTGGGGATCGACGCCGAGCGATATCACTGGACTGTGTTCCTCGCCGTCGGACGACAGGGCAGCCACGGCCGACACGCCGACCTCCGGAACCAACCGGCCGGGACACGCCACTGTTGAGTCAGCCCGCGGACGGACGCCGACCAGGCGATGCTCGCGACCCGCCTGACGGCCAACAACCCGCGCGATCTCACCCACGAGTCCGTCGTTGAGATCCTGCAGCGCGGCTACGACAACGACCGCACCTGGTGGTCGGTGTGACGAGCACAGCTGCAGCACCGGCACGCGGCCATCGGGGTCGCCTTCGCGTGGCTTGGTGTCAGTGGGTAGGGGACAGTGACGTCGTGTCAGACCGGTACCGCCCTCGCCGCCGACGCGACCCTGAGACGGCCCGCAGATGCGCACTGCCTCGCAGGAAGCCGCGATCCGATCACGCTGACCGTCCCGAAAATCCGCCACCCACTCGCCGTCGTCTTAATGGGGGAACTGCAGGCTTTGCACGCGCGCTCGGTACTCCTGGTAGATGGCGCGGTAACGTTCGACGACTGCGGATCGGTCGCCGCGCTCGAGCAGCGTGAGTACCTCGCGGTACCCGTCGACCCAGATCTGCCATAGGTCGCTGTCGCTGTTGAGGGCGAGCAGCCGCAACGTGCGGGCGACGACGAGATCGACATGGGTCTGCAACTCGCGGTTTCCGCTGGCCATGATCATGATCGTGCTGAAGTCAGCGCCCGCGGCGGCGGCGGCCGTCACATCCCCGCGCTGCAGGCCCGCTACGAATTCGTCCAAGCGCTCCTGCATCTGCTCCAGGTGCGTCTCGGTGAGGTTGTCCACCCCCCATTCGACGCCGGCGCAGGCGAGTACGCCCATGACGTCGATCAGCTCGAGTGCGTTCTTCTGCGTGACGTAGGTGACGCGCCGGACCCGGTTCGGTGCAATGTCGATGAGTCCTTCAGCAGCCAACTGGGCGATGGCTTCGCGAACTGGGGTAATGCTCACTCCTAGCCGCGCGGCGACCTCGGCGTCCTTGATGACCGCGCCCGGTGGCAGAACTCTGGTGACGATCTCGTCGCGGAGTTGCCGGATGATCGCCTCGCGCCGGGTCAACGGGACGGCATAGGACATCGCGACGCTCCTCCCCTGGCGGACAAGCAATCTTAGAGCGAAAGAGGACCGGGGTGCAGCATGCTGGCATGCTCCACGCCGGTCCTCATGAACGGGGTCTGGCGCGGATCAGGTACGGGTCAATGCTTCCTGGAGTGTGAAGCCCTGGTACCCCTTCGCCGCTACCTCGTCACACCGCTGCCGGTAGACCCCGACGCCACCGATGTAGGCCATGAACACTCGCGGTTTACCCGGCACGTTCGAGCCCATGTACCAAGAGTCGGCGGTGGGATAGAGGGTGGCGTTGCCGACCTCCTCAACGTGGGCCACCCAGCCGTCCTCGGCGTCGGCGGTGGGCTCGATCGCGGCTATGTCGTGCTCGCGCAGGTACGCGATGCAGTCGGTGATCCAGTCGACGTGCTGCTCGATCGACACGATCATGTTGGACAGCACGGACGGGCTGGACGGGCCGGTGATCGTGAAGAGGTTCGGAAAGCCTGCGACGGCGAGCCCGAGGTAGGACCGTGGTCCCTCGGCCCATTTGTCCCGCAGCGCTGTTCCGCCCTTGCCGCGGATGTCGATCGCGTTGAGGGCGCCGGTCATCGCGTCGAAACCGGTGGCGAAGACGATCGCGTCCAACTCATATTCCTGCTCGGAGGTTCGAAGCCCCCGTTCGGTGAGTTTGACGAGCGGGGTCTTGCGCAGGTCCACCAAGTGGACGTGGGACTTGTTGAACGTCTCGTAGTAGCCGGTGTCGAGACACGGTCGTTTGGTGCCGAACGGGTAGGTGCGCGGGCTGAGCGTCTCCGCGACTTCGGGGTCGTGCACCCGCTCGCGGATCTTCTGCCGGACGAACTCGGCCGCGGTCTCGTTCGCCTCCTGGTCGGTGAGGGTGTCGGTGTAGCCGCCGAGGATGGACACGAGGGTGCCCTCCCGCCAGCCGGCTTCGTATTTGGCGGTGCGCTCCTTCGGGGAGACTTCCAGCGCGGACTGGGTGGGCAGTTCGACCGGTACCCCGAACCCGGAAGTGCGCTGGGCCTCCCGCCAGGCGCGGTAGTTCGCCTTCATCTCGGCGATCTCCGACTGTTCCAAAGGCCGGTTGCGGGCGGCGAGTGAGTAGGCCGGGGTTCGCTGGAAGACGGTGAGGTCGGCCGCTTGCTCGGCGATGACCGGGGTGGACTGGACGCTGGAGGAGCCGGTGCCGATGATGCCGACGCGCATGCCCGTGAAGTCCACACCCTCATGCGGCCAGTGCCCGGTGTGGTAGGTCGGGCCCTGGAATCGTTCCAGGCCGGGCACCTCGGGAAGCTTTGAGGCGGACAGGCAGCCGGTTGCCATGATGAGGAATTGGCTGTCGATGGACTCGCCCGTGTCGGTGTCCACCAGCCACCGTTGCACGGCCTCGTCGTACACCGCTGAGATCACGCGAGTGCCGAACGTGATGTCTTTGCGCAAGTCGAAGCGCTCGGCGACGTGGTTGATGTAGCGGAGGATCTCCGGCTGAGCGGGGTAGCGCTCGGTCCAGGTCCATTCTTGTTCGAGCTCCGGGGAGAACGAGTACGAGTACGACAAGCTCTCGACGTCGCAGCGCGCGCCGGGGTAGCGGTTCCAGTACCAGGTGCCGCCGACATTGTCACCGGCCTCGAGCACTCGGGTGTTCATGCCGAGCTCGCGCAGCTTGTAGAGCTGGTAAAGCCCGGCGATGCCCGCGCCGACGATGATGGCGTCGATCTTCCGAGGATCGGTCATTTGCTTCCTCCTCAACGCGGTCGGTTCGACCGCTGTCCTTCGCCGTTGGAGGTCTGTGGGGAGCGTGCACGGCACTGAAGCCGGCGGCGGCGTGTCCGCTCCGCCGCCGGCGGGAAGGCTCCCGACACCGTGTTGCGGGGGAGAGCTTGGTCAGGCAGGGCTGTGCAGGGGGCGGGCGGCAAGGTGGCCGTCGATCTGTTCACCGACGTACTCCATGGCCTCGGCGGCACTGGGCAGTACGTTGACCATGGTGAAGAAACCGTGCATCTGACCGGCGAAGCGCCGGTGCACCACAGGGACTCCGGCCGCACGCAGCTTCTCTGCGTAGGCCTCTCCCTCGTCGCGGAGCACATCGTGCTCGGCGGTGAGAACCACGGCTGGCGGAAGACCGGACAGGTCCGTGGCCTGTAGCGGGGAGGCATCGGGGTTTCGGCGGGAGGCCGGGTCGGGGGCGTAGTGGTCCCAGAACCAGATCATCGAGTCCCGGGTGAGCATGAGCTGGTTGTCGAGGTCGCGGTAGCTTGCATTGTCGATGTCGGCGTCGGTGACCGGGTACACGAGTACCTGCAGTGAGATCTCCGGACCGTCTTCTGTCTTGGCGCGTTGCGCGACGATCGCCGCGAGGTTTCCCCCAGCGCTGTCGCCGGCGACGATCAGCGGCAGCGGCGTGGCCTGTTCGCCGATATGGGCCTCGACCCATCGAAGTGCCGCCCAGGCGTCCTCGGCAGCTGTGGGGTAGCGGTGTTCCGGAGCCAGCCGGTAGTCGACCAGTACCACGGCAGCGCCGGTGCGCTGCACCATCTGCCGGGCCAGAGTGTCGAACTCGTCGATGGCGCCGATGACCCAGCCACCGCCGTGATAGTAAACGATCACGGCGCGGGGGTTCTCGGGGGCGAGGATCCGTACCGGGACCTGGCCGCCGTCGACCGCCACGGTGTCATGGGCGACACGGGCAACCTCCGGTCCTGGGCCGTACATCTCGTGGAGTGCACCGCCCAGGCCGCGGGCCTCGATGGGCGTCATCTCATGCAACGGCTTCATCCCGCTTTCCGCCATCTGGGACAGGAACGCCGTGGTCGCTTCGTCGAGAGCCATGACTTACCCCCTCATCGATCCGGAGAACTCGCGGATGTGATGCATGTCACGGACACTAAGGAGGATTCCGGCGGCGTCAACCCAAACAGAAGGAAAAATGCATCCTGCATCGCCGTGAGGTGACCCACGGATCGGGTGAGGCGTTGCAGCGACTTCCCTTGCTCGCAGAGGCGTTGGAGCAGGGGACTTCGAGCGCGCAGGGCACTGTCCATCAACTCCCGCTGCGGCTCGTGCCAGCACCGTCTGATCGCGCGGGCGCCGCCACAGGCGTGGCGGTGTATGTCTGCGGGGCTCGGGGAGAGCCAAGGGCGAACGGCTCCACGACGGGGCCGCCGCCCGACTGCCGGCCGGGGCCGAGTTCCACGGCCGCAAGGCGGCCCGGCAGTCGTGGAGTGCTTGTGAAGCGCGAAGAACGAGTGCTTCGCACGGACGGGTGTGCCGGTGAACGTGATGACCTCGGTGGCCAATGTGATGCCGAGTGCGTTTGCGGTGATGCCTGGCTGTGCCACTGGTCGAGCGCACTGTGCGCGCTGTTGGCTACGTTGTCCGCGCAGTCTCCAGCGGAAGCGGCCCACCGCGCCAAGCCGTAAAGGACGCAAGGGAGTTCGCGCCCATCGAATCCTCCGCCCCAGGACCACCCTCGGTCATTAGCGTCTGGCACCACACGCAAGGAGTCCCCATTCAGGCACGGGGCCGGGCCTGCGAGACATCACCGAGAGGCAGGCCGGAGGCACCCGGCTCCGCCTCAGGTCCGACGGCAGCGGGGGCTTGGCTGTGGACCTGGACCCCGTCGGCGTCCCCCCTGTGTTGCGTCGCGCCGACCTGGCGCCATGAACTTCCGGCCGACTGCCTGGTGTTCGGGACGCCTTTGAGCGCTCCTACGCAAAGTTGCATCAGGTTCAGAATCGAGCTTATTCGGGGAAGGTGTGGGGCGGGCGACCAAGGGCCGGGGCGGCCGTCTTGCGACGGCTGTCCCGGCGGTGCGGAGCGCCTCTTGCCTTACGCCGACCTGTGGTGTGGCACTTGGCAGTTGCCGAGGTCCGGCCTCAGCCACCCACTCGTCGTTGCGTCCTCTTGCTCCTATGTCAATCAGGCTCCTTATTGAGAGACGAGCGGTCGGTGAGTATGTGGGCGTCATTGAGAAGGCCTCGACGGACGAAAGCGTGACGTTCCGTCTGGCCTACCGATTCGGCTGCTCCCTGCTCGGCCGGCTGCGCCCGCTGGCCCGCTCCACGGGGGCCAAGGACATCGAGATCTTGGTGTTCCGCCAGCAGTTGGCCGTCCTCCAGCGCAGCAGCCCCAAGCCGGTCTCTACCCGTGGGGACCGTGCGGTGCTCGCTGCCCTGGTTGCTGCGGTTCGCAGGCTGTCGCGCCAGTCGAGGACCGCTGGGAGCCGGGATCAGGCCCGGCTCCCAGCGGTGGCTTCTTGCCGCGGCGGCTGGTGGTGATCGGAAGCAGGGCACCTGCTGGAACAGTTCCGTTTGCCGCAACGCGCTCACAGCGGTGTGAGGGGCTGCTCGGTCCAGATGACCTTGCCGTGGGCGCCGTACCGGGTGCCCCAACGCTGGACCAGCTGGGCGACCATGTACAGCCCGCGACCTCCCTCGTCGGTGGTGCGGGCCCGGCGCAGGTGGGGGGAGGTGCTGCTGCCGTCGGACACCTCGCAGATCAGTGTGCGGTCGCGCAGGAGACGCAACGTGATGGGCTCTGCGCCGTAGCGGATCGCGTTGGTGACCAGCTCGCTGACGGTCAGCTCGGTCATGAACGCCAGCTCTTCCAGGCCCCACTGCGTCAGTCGTGTGATCGCCTCTGCGCGGATCCGGGAGACGACGGCGGGCTCGGCGGGCACGTCCCAGGTGGCGACCTGGCCGGCATCCAGCGCCCTGGTACGGGCCACGAGCACGGCGATGTCGTCGGCGGGGTCGGCCGGCAGCAGTGCGTCCAGTATCCGGCAGGTCTGCTCCGGGGTTCGGCCCCGGTGGGCGAGCACCCTGCGCAGCCGATCGAGCCCGAGCTCGACATCCCGGTTGCCGACGTGCTCGATCAGTCCGTCCGTGTAGAGGACCAGCAGGCTGCCTTCGGGCACCTCGACCTCCGCGGTCTCGAAGGGCTGACCGCCCAGGCCGAGCGGGGGTCCCGCGGGCAGCTCCAGGTACTCCACGGTGCCGTCGGGCAGGACCAGGGCCGGCGGGGGGTGGCCGGCGCGGGCCAGGGTGCAGCAGCGGGTGGTCGGGTCGTAGACGGCGTACAGGCAGCTCGCACCGATGATCTCCTGGCAGCCCGTCTCCTCCCGGCTCCCCGTCTCCGCCTCCTCCTGGTCGAGGTGAAGCTGCCCGACCAGGTCGTCCAGCTGGGTGAGGACCTCGTCGACGGCGAGATCGAGGGAGGAGAAGTTGTGGACCGCGGTGCGCAGCCGGCCCATGGTGGCGGCGGCGTGCAGCCCGTGGCCGACGACATCGCCGACGACCAGCGCCACCCGCGCCCCGGAGAGCGGGATGACGTCGAACCAGTCGCCGCCGACCCCGGATCGCGCGGACAGGTAGCGATGGGCCGCCTCCACGGCGTACTGCGTGGGAAGGCCACGCGGCAGCAGGCTGCGCTGCAGAGCCAGGGCCACGGCGCGCTCGCGAGTGAAGCGGCGGGCATTGTCGATGCACACCCCTGCACGTGCGACCAGTTCCTCGGCCAGCGACAGGTCGTCCTCCTCGAAGGGTTCCTGGAGCCGGGAGCGGTAGAAGCTGACCACGCCGAGCACGGTGCCGCGGGCGCTCATGGGCACAGTGATGAGTGAGTGGACCCCAGCGGCCAGGATCTTCTCGCCGCGGACCGGATCCTGGGCGACCCAGCCCGTGGCCTTGGCCAACTCCGGCTCCAGGACCAGCTCCTCACTCATGAGGGACCTGGCCTGCGGGGTGGACGCGACGTAGGTGATCAGATCGCCGGCCGGACGGAGGTAGGAGCCCTCGTGGACACCGGCGATCGCCGCCCGGCGCAGCGGCCCGTCCACGCGGATCGGTTCCTCGCCGAGCAGGACTGCCATCGGCAGGTCGACGGCGGCGAAGTCGGCGAACCGGGGGACGGCCACCTCGGTCAGCTCCTCTGCGGTCCGGGTCACGTCCAGCGTGGTGCCCACGCAGGCACCGGCGTCGTAGAGCAGCCCCAGACGCTCCCGGGCCCGTACGGCGAGCCTGCCGATCCCAGGCTCCCCCACGGCCAGCAGCCATGGGCCGGTACACGCCGAGGGCTCGGCGGGAGGACCGGTCGTGGCAGGGGTCGCCATCCGAGGTGTGCTCACGACAGCGGGCCTGCGGCAGGGCATGGCGACCGGCGACGCGGCCTCGGGCGCCGCCGGGGTGAGGCGACGCAGGACACCGGCAGGAAGGGCGGCCTCGACGGCGAAGCCTGCGACGCCGCAGGAGCTGGTGACCGGTCGGCAGAGGAGGACGGCCGTGCGCCCGCGCGGGAGGCGTACCTCGGCGAGCCCGGTCCGCCCCGAGGAGATCAGCGCAGCCGCGCTCTCCTCCAGAATCCGCTGATCGTGGCGGTCGAGCAGCTCGGTCGCCGGGACGCCCGCCTCGACACCTCCGTTGGCGATCGTCCGGCGGCGGGCCTCGTGGAACGCCTGGAGCAGGGCGCGCTCGCGGGACGTGACGCGTTGCAGCAGCCGCTGCTCGATGCCGCGGGCCGCCTCGAGGGCCACGGTCAACATGGAGGAATCGGCGTGACTGCTCAGACCGGTCAGGTCGAACACCCCGATGATCTGCCCGCTCAGGGGATCGCGCACGGGCGCCCCCGCGCAGGCGAGCCCGCCCAACTGGTCGGTGAAGTGCTCGCGGCCGGTTACGAAGGTGGGTCGCCGCGTGGCCAGGACGGTGCCGACGCCGTTGTTGCCGATGATCTCCTCAGGGAAGGCGAACCCCGGAGCGACCTGGACGGAGTCGAGATACCGGTGGAGCGGGGCCTCGCCCACCCGGCGCTGGAGCAGCCGGGCGCGTTCGTCGCTGAGGAGCATGGTCACCCCGAGGCCCGAGAGGCGGGACCCCAGGGCCTCGAGTACGGGGCGGGCGGCGTCGTCGAGACTGTAGACGTCGTCCGGATCCTGCTGATATGGGAGGTCATCGTGGTGGTCCGGCTCGAGACCCAGGGACCGGCACCTTCGCCAGGAGGCCAGAACGGGATCGCGCACGAACGACCCCACTGGCATGTCCGCGAGGAGCCGCTCGTGGGCTTCGAAGAGAGCAGAAACGTCCGGCCTGACCGTCACCTGATCCACTTCCTCTGGCCAGTTCCCTCGGCGTAGTCCAGTTTCCACCTGCTGACGGCAAATGCCAAGTATTCGTGCGGTGCTCGGATAGCCATCGTGGCTGGTCAAGCGGCATAGCCGTAGTCGTTGATCAGTCCGTCGAGGACGCGGGTGCGCACGACTTCACGGCTGGCTGGCACATGAAGCTGCCGACTTCCGGCGCAAGCCGAATCCAATGCGGCAGTCCCCAGACTGGGATCCGGGGCGGTCAAGTCCCCCTATATGTTGGATGGGCCGGGTCAAGTCCGGCCGGGCATGACGACAGACGATGTGGTGTGTGGCCGACCCAGCCTTCTCGGTGCTCAGACACCAGGGATGGGTTGTCTGGCGACATGATGATCAATGGGGTCGGGCCACGGGAGTGCGGCCGCTCGGTCTTTTGAGGCGGTCAGGCGGCGCGAGGCCGCCGGGCAGGGGGACCTGCGGGAGCCGGCCGCGGGCATCGTGGAAGTCATCGGGCAAGGTCGCGCACCGGGTGCCGGGGACGTCAGGCTGGGGTGAGTGCCTCGCCGCGCAGGGCGTGGCGGGCCCGGCGGACGAGTTTGCGGGCTACCGACAGTGCGTCCCGGTTGCCGCCGCACCGCTCCTCGATCTACTGGTAGTAGGCGTGGTCGGGGCGCCGCGCCGGGCGGCGCATGTGGCCGCTTCGAACAGAGCCCAGGCGCAGCAGCGGTGGCCCCTGCCGGGCGAGGCGGCCGGGGCTGCGCTTGTTTGCGGAGAAGCGGGAGGCCGTGGTGGAAGAGGGGTGACGCGGGTGACGCGGCTCCACCGAACTCAGGGCACTCCGCATGCCCCATTTGGTCGCAACCATGTTCGCGTCACAGAGGCCCTTGGTAACTGTGCTCACCGCACTGTGACCCGGTGCTTCTGACTGCACGCACAAAGACTCGGCGCTCGTGCTACGCACCCCGCAACCTTATGGGCGTGTCTTCTCCGAATGCGCAGACGTAGGTCCGGCTGGAGTCCGACGTGCCGGCGGCCAGGAAGGAAGCGGCGGCCGCTTGCTCGCCATGTTCATGATCAACGGCCGGGGCCATCCTCATCGCCCGGGCCGAGCGGGACGCACGAGCTCTGACGACCGTGACCCGGAAAATCGGCCCCCTGCCGGACGCGGCGGTGAGCGACGACGGCTGACCGGTCGTCCTATGGAAGTCTGGCCAGGAACTTCTCCAGCCGGGTGATCCCCTCGCGGAGCTCGTCGGCCGATGCCGCATACGAGAGTCGGACGTGGCTTTCCGCAGTGTGGACGCCGAAGTCCCTGCCCGGAGTGAGGGTGACGTGTGCCTCTTGGAGAGCTCGCTGGCAGAACTGCCACGAGGTGAGACCGGTGTGGTCGACGTCGAAGTAGACGTAGAAGGCGCCGTCGGGCGGGACGGGGACCGGCAGCCCGATCCGTGCCAGGCCGTCGAGGACGAGCGCGCGACGCTCGGCGAACTCGATGCGGCGGGCCTCGCAGACCGCGAGGGACTCGGCGGTGAAACACTCCAGGGCGGCATGCTGGGCGGGAGCGGAGGCACACAGGAAGTAGTTCTGGGCCAAGCGCTCCATCGCTGGCACGAGAGCCTCGGGCACGACGCACCACCCCAGCCGCCAGCCGGTCATGCCGAAGTACTTCGAGAAGCTGTTGATCACGACCGCGTCGGGGTCGCACGACAGCGCGCTGCGCGGCGGCCGGCCCCGGGCGTCGTGGTCACTGAGGTTGAGGTAGATCTCGTCGACGATGCGCCACGCGTCACGCTCGCGTGCGAGGTCGCAGATCTCCGCGAGTTCACCGGCCGGCACCGAGGTGCCCGTCGGGTTCGACGGAGTGGCGATCATGACACCGCGCGTCCGGTCCGTCCAGCTCGACCGTACCGACGAGGCGTCCAACTGGAATCGGGTCTCAGCGGTGGTGGGGACCAGGCTGACCCGGGCACCGAAGCTTTCGACGATCTGCCGGTTGCACGGATACGACGGGTCTGCGATGAGCACCTCGTCGCCGGGGTCGACGAGCGCGGCCGTGGCCAGTACCAGGGCGGCCGAGGCGCCTGCCGTGACGACGACCCGGGCCGGGTCAACCTCGACGCCGTGTTGATTATCGTAAAACCCTGCGATGACCTGCCGCAGCGCGGGCAGTCCGAGAGCCGCGGTGTAGGGCATAGGCCGTCCGTCCATGGCCTCGCGCATCGCGTTCCGAACGGCCGGAGGCGCGCCGAAGTCCGGTTCACCGAGGTTGAGTTTGACGACGTGGTGCCCCTGGGCCTCCAACGCGGCGGCCTGCTTGCCGAACTCCATGGCGTAGAACGGGGCGACGGCCTGAGCGCGTTGCGAAATCCGTACATCGCTCATGCCACGACCTCCGGCTCTACAGCGAACACAACCTGCGGGTGCCGATTATTACATCTGAGCTGGTGAGACCGTATGTTCGTACTTATAGACGAGGCCGCCGGGTAGGTTACGGCGATGGGCTGGAAGCGGTTGAGTCGGTCCGGATCGGTGATCGGTTCCAGGGCGGCCGCAGGGGTGCCGCGCTGTGCAGGGCGCTTTTCGCGGCCACCAGCGCGGCCAGCCCGCACCGCTCGGCCAGCCGGATCGTCGGGACCAGCCCGGCATGCGCGATCAGGCCGGGGTCGTCGAACGCGGCGAACAGGGGCCTTGACCCGTCGGGGTCAAGGCCAGTCGGGTCAAGGCCCCGACCTCGGCTCCCCCTATCCTCTGGTCCTCACCGGCGGATATGCCGTGCAGGCCCATGGCCTGGTCGAACGCTTCAGCCGTGACCTCGACGTCGCCACCGAGAATCCCGCTCCGATGGACGAGATCGTCGCTGCGCTCACAGCCGGCCTCACCGCGCGCGGCTGGCGGATCACACATGTCCAGACCAACTCACTCAGCGGCCGGTTCCTTGCCACCGACCCGGACACCGGCGAGGAGTGCGAGGTAGACGTCCTCACGGAGGCATTCTGGGCCCCGCCCACCCAGACCCCGTACGGCCCCATCCTCCTCGGCGACGTGATCGGCACCAGGGTCCGTGCCCTCGCCGACCGCGGGACCGTCCGCGACCAATCGACGTCCGGGTCGCCTCCCGCCACCGCTCCTCTGCCGACCTCGAATCGCTCGGCCGCGGCCGCGCCCCCGACGAGTTCAGCCTGGAAAACCTCCGTGACCGGCTCACCGGTACGGACTGGTACGAGGACGAGGACTACGCCGCGTACGGGCTCACCTCCCGCCAGATCGAAGAGCTCAAGATCTGGGCGCTGGCGTGGGCGGAGGACCTGGGGCGCGGATCCACGACGAGAACGCCTGACGGTCCGTGGGGTGGGCTATCGAGGGGAGTGAGGCGCTTCCGTGGCGTCATTCGGCTCCTTTTGCGTGCCGGCCGATCTGGTCACACGGTGTAGTGGTCGTGCGGGACGGCGCGCTCCGGATGATGCCACCGGCGGACCTCATCGCCCCGTCGGACAATCGCCGGCCCCGGCATCGGGCTGGACTCGAGCGATCAGGAGAGCGACGTCGTCATGGCCGGCGGGGTCCCGCAGGTTGTCCAGGAGACGATCGCACATGTTGTCCAGGGAACCGTCGGTGGCGGCGGCGAGGTTGGCGAGCAGGGCGGTCAGGCGCGTCTCGATGTCCTGGCCCCGGATTTCCACCAGGCCGTCGGTGTAGAAGACGAGCCGGTCCCCGGGGCTCAGGTGGAGGATCGTGGTGCGGAAGGGGATGCCGCCGACGCCGAGGGGCGCGCCGACGGGGAGATCGATCAGCTCTGGGAACCGGTCGGCGCGGACCAGGGCTGGAGGCAGATGCCCGGCGTTGGCGATGCGGCACTGGCCGTGGTGGGGATCGTAGACAGCGTAGATGCAGGTGGCGATGTAGTGCTCCAGACCGCTGGTGATCTTGTCGAGGTAGTGGAGCACCTGATCGGGGGCGAGATCGAGCTCGGTGAAAGCCTGGGTGGCGGTACGCAGGCGGCCCATGGTGGCCGCGGCGCCGATGCCGTTGCCCATCACGTCGCCCACGACGAGCGCGGTCCGGTCGTGAGAGAGCGGGATGATGTCGAACCAGTCGCCGCCGACTTCGCTGGCGGCCCCGGCGGGCTGATAACGGGAGGCGATTTCCAGCCCCACCAGGGCCGGGGGGTGCTCGGGCAGGAGGCTGCGTTGCAGGGTGAGGGCGGTGTTGCGCACGCTTTGGTACAAGCGCGCGTTGTCGATGCTGATCGCTGCTCGTGTGGCCAGCTCCCCGGCCAGCATCGCGTCGTCGCGGTCGAACGGTTCGGGGTTTCGGGTGCGCTTGAGGTCGAGCGCACCGATGACCTCACCGCGGGCGGTCAGCGGTACCGCGAGATAGGAGTGGACGCCGGCGTGGGCCAGCAGGGCGGCGGCCTCCTGGTCCCGGGCGATGCGGGGCAGGTCGTCGTCACCGACGTGTGGGAGGAGGACGGGCCGGCCGGTGCGAACAGCTCGGGTCACGAGGCGATCGGGACCATAGGTGGCGATGCGGCCGGGCTGGTCGGCGGCCTGAACGGCTTCGCTGCGCTCGGCGGAGGTGAGGGCCAGTGCACGGAAGACAGCGGGTGCCTGTGTCTCGGGGATGGCGGGGCTGCCTTCCAGGACGCAGTCGAGGACGTCCACGGTGGCGATGTCGGCGAGGCGCGGGACGGTGAGGTCGGCCAGCTCTTGCGCGGTCTGGTAGAGGTCGAGGGTGGTGCCGATGCGGACCGAGGCGTCGGCGACCAGGGCCAGATGCCGCCGCGCGTGCTCGGCCTCCAGGGCGACCTGGTGTCGTTCGGTGGTGTCCACCAGGGAGATGGCGATGCCGAGCACGTGCCCGCTGGGGTCTTCCAGCCGGTAGTACGAGCTGGACCAGGCGCGATCATGGTCGGGGTCGCCGGGGGTGCGGCCGACGCGGTCCTGGTCGAGGATCGGGACGCCGGTTTCCAGGACCTGGCGCATGGCCGCCTCGATTTCCTCGGCGCCCAGCATGGGCACGATCTCGCGGGGCATGCGGCCGAGGTGTCCTTCGGCGGAGATCCCGTTGAGTTTCTCCAGGGCGGGATTGACCGCCACGTATCGCAGGTCGGTGTCGAGGACGGCCAGCCCGATGGGGGACTGGGAGACCAGGCGGGAGGAGAGGGCCAGGTCCCGCTCGATGGTGCGCAAGGTTGCCTCGTCGGTGGCGATGCCCAATGAGTAGAGGTCGTCGCGTTCGTCTTCGAGGCGCATGTTGCGGAACTCGGCCAGGCGGGTTGTGCCGTCCTTGTGCCGGATCGGGAAGACGCCGGCCCAGCTCCCGCCGCTGCCCATGACTTGGCCAAACAGGTGTATGACCAGGTCCAGGTGCTGATCGTCGACCAGCAGGCGGGCGGCGTACTGGCCGAGGGCTTCCTTGGCGGTGTAGCCGAACAGCTGCTCGGCCTGGGGGCTCCAGAGTACGATCCGGCCTTCGGCGTCCAGGACGACGGCGGCGACAGTAAGGACGTCCATCAGGCTGCCCGGCGGGGCGGGACCCGCCCTCAGCTGCCCCGGCTTGAGGTGCAACGTGCCGCCCGTACCCATCCTCGTCCTCCTCCTGCCCCGGCCGCGCGGCTGGGTGCCGTGACGGGCTCCGGTAGCTGCTCCTCCCATGGTGACCCCACAGCGGACGGTCTGGCACCGGCCTGCTGCCGACGAGTGTCGGTCTTTGGACGACGTGGTTTGACCAGGACGGGAGGTACGGCCGCCTTGGGGTTGGTAAGCCCGGCCTCGGGGCGAGGTGGGTGCCCATGGAGGAGGGGGAGCCCGCGGTCTGCGAGGCTCAGGCCCGCATCTGTGCGCATAAGAGCCTCGCGTTCCGGCCCGGTCTACGCGACGTGCGGGAGCTGTATGGCGTCGCCGACGACCACGGTGCGGTCTATGGCCCTACGCCGTCCCTCGAACTGGCAGAGGTGGTCTGGTCAGTTGAGTGGCCTGAGTTGCGTGCAGAGTGATCGGAGCGTGGGGGTGGAGGTGCGGGCGCAGGGCCGAGAAGCTCGTGCCGGTATGCGAGGTTTCGCTGTCCGAGCAGGCGATCTGCACCCGCTTACCGAGCGGCAGAAGGCAGAGCTCCGCCTTGGTCAGCTTCTGCAGCTCCGCAGCGGTCAGGTTCCGCCAGAACCGGTTGGGGTGTCAGGGGTGCCGCCCCTGGAAGGCGACTGGACACCTACAGGAGCCGTCCAGTCTCTTCCTGCAGTACGCCCGCGACTGGCAGGCCGCGATGTGCGGCGGCTGGTCGGGCTCGGTGTGCGCGGTCTCCCAGTAGACCATCGTCTCGTACATCCGTCGGCCGTAGAGGTACGTGCCGACGGGGCGGAAGAGGTCGTTGATGAAGGTATGCACCTCCTGGTCGTCGGCGGGCCCGGTGCCGAGGTCGCCATCCGCCGCCTCGGCGTAGCCGTCGAGCGAGGTGATCATCGAGTAGATGAGCTTTGCCATGCGTCTCCTTCGGGTACGAGCGCGTCAGTCTGCAAGCGGTCCTGCAGGCTGTGACCTCCGCACGACCCGGAACTCATCGATCGGCCGGCCGGCCGGTTCCGTCAAGCGTCAGATCCCGGACGACGCGCACCTCGTCGGGGTTGCCCGCGCAGTTCCGCGCCCTGGCCACCCGCTACGCGAAGCGAGTGGCCTACTACCGGCCGGAGATCATCATCGCGGCCGTTTGTGGCTGAGCACCGATTCACAGGGCACGCCCCGTAGAGGTGGTGCGGCAGACGCGCGGGCTGGCGGCGTTGTGTGTGTGATGCCCACTATCGAGCACGTGGACGATTCGCGTGATGCCGAGGCAGCGCCTCCCCCCACGTGCCGGGGTCGAGGTGTTCACGTACGCACCGCACTCGGTTCGGTCAAGCGCCACGAAGCCGACGAGCTGACCGTTCTGCGGGCCCCTGAGCCGGGATCAGGCAGCGCCCGACTGAGGGGCGCTGAGTGTGTAGGTGGTTCCGACGCTGGTCTGCACCCATGCGTCCGGGAGGGCTGCGGCGAGGGTGTGCTGGGCGCGCCAACCGGTGCAGTGACCGGGGACGATCAACTCGGGTGCGAGTTCGGTGAGGGCGGCCACCGTCGGGCCGATGACCGGTTCGAAGGCGGGACCGCTGAGATGGAAGCCGCCGATGAGGGCCAGCAGTTTGCTGACGGCGGTCAGCCTCATGGCGTGCCGGATGATGTTGACCACTCCGGCGTGGCCGCACCCGGTGATGATGACAAGTCCCCGGCTGCGCACGTTGATGACGAGTGCCTGGTCGTCGATGACGGCGGGGTCGTGTCGCCAGCCGTTCCCGTCCCAGGCTTGGTGTGCCTGCGGCATGCCGTGCTCGAACTCGGTGACGCGGTCCACCTCGCCGGTGATCAGGATGCCGCCGGCCAGCAGCGACGGCTGCCGCCGCTCGATCACCTCGAACCCTTCGCGTTCCAGGGCACCCCGTGACAGCGTGGGCATCTCCAGACCCTGGCCGGCGGGTAGTGCCAGGCGGCGGCGGGTCCAGACCGCGGGGTGGACGGTCAGCGGCAGGCCCGAGCGCCCGCGCAGCCGGGCCAGGCCGTCGAAGCCGCCCGCGTGGTCGAAGTGGCCGTGGCTGAGCACGACGCCCTGCAGGCCGCCGGCATCGATGCCAAGACGCTCGGCGTTCACCGCCAGCCCGTCCGGCGACGCGCCGGTGTCGAACAGCAGCGTGCTGCTCGCGTTCCCGCTTTGGACGGTGACCAGGGCGGAGAAGCCGTGCTCGGCACGCAGCCCCGCGAGGGCCTCGCCGCCGGCGAACTGCCGCGCGGCGGTCCGCCCGGCGTCCATCGACGCCCGGGCGACGCCTTCGGCAGAGGTCAGCAGGGCGTCGAAGGTGTTGTCGACCATCGCCGTGACTCGGACCTCGTCGACTTCGGGCAGCGTCACCGGGTCGACAGCCGGTTCCTGCGCGGCGCGAGGCGCTGACCACGCCGCCTCGGCCGCCGAGTGCCCGTGATCGTCGCACATGCTAGAAAGCGCCTCCCCACCGATACGACCGGCAGATCCCGGTACAAGCCGCAGGCCCATGGCGGTCGCGCCCGCCGGACCGGCCGCGGGCGCCGCGCGGTGTCATGCTTCCACTTGCGCCGGCGGGATGACGACGTCGATGAGCCCGGTGGCCACGTCGTACACGAGCCCTGAGACGAAGACTCCGGCCCGAAGCTTCTGCTTGAGGATTCCGACGTCGACGCGGACGGCGGCGACCGGGTCGGTGACCGCCTTGGCGTCCAGCTCTCCGGCCGGAACTTCAAAGTAATCGGCCAGCAGCTCGGGGAACGCGGCCAGGTCCGCGATCCCGCAGTCGGTGTGATGCAGGACCGCATAGTGGTTGTCGCCCGGGCCAGGGCCGCCCGTGCGGGCCTGCACGACCTTCGAGAGCATCCCCAGCGTCCGGAGTGTCGCGGGGGTGACCCGCCCTCCGACGTTGCGGATCACCGCTGCCTCGCCGAGCTTGAGCCTGAGCACGTCGGACGGGTCGACACGCGGGTCGACGCATCCGATGACCGTCAGACTGCCACTGGGCATGAGCTTGAGGTTGGCGAATGATCCGCCGTCGGCGAACCCGGCATTCCGCTTCGCTAGCTCGTCCGTGTCGATCACTGTGCCGGTAACCCCATCTTGCTCTGAGCCTGGCCCCCTGGTGACGCCGACTGCGACCTCAGGTTGCCGCCAATCCTGGCCCGCCGCCGCCTCCCATGCCACTCGGCTGTGCGGCAAATCGTGATCACGCAGGTCAACGCCTTGCGTGATCCGATACAAGAAGGGCGGGGTGCCGTCCTTGGTCTAGGAGATGACGCCGGGGCGGCCGTTGACGGTCGCCGCATGTCCTCGTGCCGGGCTGCCGGCCACTCGCGCGCGGGTGGCGACTTCGGTGGCCCCGAGCGGAGCCTTTGCGTCCGCTCGCCCCGAAATCTCCCGGAGGATCAACCCGCCGGCAGGGAAGTCGGCCCGGAAGGCGTCGGAGTCAACGCGCGTGGTCGCGGTGGTCGTGCCCCGGGGAGCGTTGTGCCAGGGCTTGGGCGCGTGTGATGACTTCGTCCGTGGACACGGCGCTGAGGCCGGCGAGTACGTCCTCCAGGGCGCCCAGCCATAGTCGGTAGTAGTGGCATGGCTCGCCGTGCTCCCGTGAGGCTGTCCAGGCGGTGATCCGGGCGATCAGCGCGGTCTGGAATTCCGTCCAGCTGAAGACGCCCGCCTCGTACAGGGTGACGGCCATGCCGAAGGCGCGGCTTTCCCACGGTTCGGCGAACACCAGCTCACCGTTGGAGCGGGGAGGTGCTGCCGGGCCCTCGATGGCCAGCGGCGTGCTCACGGTGTCGCCACCTTGGCTACGCCGACCATCGCATCCCTGGTGATCAGTGGCACGAGTTCTTCTTCCGTGAGGCGCTCGGTGCCGGGTGGACGCTCGGGCAGTACGAGCCAGCGCACCTCGCTGGTGGAGTCCCGGACGATGATCTGCACGTCGTCGTCGAGCGTGAGTCCCATCTCGGCCAGCACCGTGCGCGGCTCCCTGACCACGCGCGCGCGGTAGGCGGGGTCCTTGTACCAGCTCGGCGGCAGGCCGAGGACCGGCCAGGGGTAGCACGAGCACAGCGTGCACACCACGACGTTGTGGGTGGTCGGGGTGTTCTCGACCACGACGATGTGCTCGCCCTGCTGCCCCGAGAAGCCGAGTTCCTTGATGGAGGCGGTGCCGTCCTCGAGTAGACGCCGCCGGTAGTCGGGGTCCGTCCACGCCCTGGCGACGACCTTGGCACCGTTGAGCGGGCCCACGCTCGTCTCATAGCGGGTGATGATCGCGTCCATGGCCTTCGGATCGATCAGGCCGCGCTCGGTGAGCAGTTGTTCGAGCGCCTCGGTGCGCAGCGCCACGGAAGGGCTCCTTTCAGAGCCGCCGGTGGTGGTCATGCGGTGGCCTCCAGATAGCTCTCGTACATGTCTACGGTGACGGTGAAGGGTTCGGCGCCGGCGCCCCACAGCTCGTACGAGTCGAACCACACCGAGTACACGTACTGCGGGTTCTCGCCCAGGAAGTGCGCATTGGTGTCCGGCAGTACGTGGGCGGGCTGGATGATCTCCACCACTCCGGTGTGCCCCCGGACATAGCCAGGCAGCCGGGTGTGCCCGGGCACGGACACGTCCCTGGCGCGGACGCGCTGGCCGACGCCGAAAGCGGGGGCAGCGTCCAGCGAACGCAGCGAGCCCTCGGCCGTGGGCGCGTAGTGCGGCCGCACCGGCTCGGTGACGGGCGGCTCCGGCACGTGTTCGCCGCGCAGGTTGCGGGCCCGGGCCTCGACCGCGCCCGGCGCCAGGACGGCGCGCTCGGTGAGCATCAGCTCGCCGGCGTTGAGCCAGCGCCCGAAGTAGCCGTCGTCGATGTAATGCGCTCGGTCCAGGCGCTCCAGCGCATGCCGGAAGGCGTCCGTGTTGATGCCGCCGTTCGCGGCGCGGCCGGAGAGAATCGCCAGCGCGAACGCCTTGCGCTGCCAGTCCTCCGCGAAGACGGGTTCATCGCGCTGAGGTGGATGCACGGGGCCCCATCCGTGGGTGCCCCCCATGTCGGCGATTCCGTCCATGGCATGACCTCTCTTACGCCCACAAAGGCGGCTAGATGAAGAGGTATTTACCGGCGTACGGTCGGAGCCGGTCGATCTCCGTTCTCTCCGCGTACTTCTTGCTCTCGCTGAGGAAATGACGGACGTGCGGCTGACATCCGTGTTCGTCAAAGGCTGCGCGGTCGGCGTACAGCTCGAAGAAGAGGCGCTGGTTGGGCGCTCCCTCGACCTCGCTGCAGGCGTACACCAGGGCGCCCGGTTCATGTTCAAGGACCGCCGCAGCGGCCTGCCGGACCAGCTCATCGAACGCTTCATCAGCACCGCCACGTAGCGTGAAGCGGACACAAAGCGCCATCCGGCTCATTCCTGCTTCCTTCTTGCCACTCTCAGTCTCTCCACGCATCCCGTGACCCGCGAGCGGCAGCGGCGCCACCACGCCCTCATGACGGCCGGAGTATGCAGGCTCCGTGCTGATCGCCCGGCGCGCCTGCTCGGCGTCCATGTCAGAAGGCGGCCGTACGACGGGCCTCGATCTCGCGGCCCTGGCGCGCCGTGGCCGCACCTCCAACGCACTGGCAGGGCTTCCTACCTGTCGTCTTCGTCCCGGCCGTCCTCGAAGACGAACAGTGGCTTGGTGCCGTGTGCGGGTGCTTCGGCGAGCGCGACGGCTTCTGTGAAGCGTTCGAGCGGGAAGGGCCGGCCTTGGGGAATGCTCAGCACCTCATCGGCGATGAGACCTCGGACCCGGGCCAGCGCGCGCAAGGCAATCTCGGGTGAGGCGGTGCCGAACCAGCGGTTCAGCCAGAAGCCCCGGACTGTTTTGGTCTCGTAGATGATCGAGCGTGCCTGCAGCGGGATCGTCAGTGCCGCAGGGTCGGTCTGCCGGTGGGTGGAGAGTGCGCCGTAGACCACCAGCTCTCCTCCCGGAGCCAGTGCCTGGGACACTTGGGCGCCGACGGGGCCCGCGACGCAGTCGATGGCCTTGCGCACGCCGGCCGGTCCCGCTGTCTCAGCCACACGCTGCACCAGGTCCTCGACCTCCGTGCAGATGACCTCATCCCCACCGAGCGCCTTGATCTCCGCAACGGCACCACGTCGCCGCACGACATTGATCGTGCGAATCCCCAGATGCCGGGACAGCTGGATGACGAGCCGGCCGACGGTGGAGCCCGCGGCCGTCTGCAACAGCCATTCGCCCGGCTGTACATCGAGTTCGCGAGTCACGAGGAGCAGCGCGGTCAACGGATTGACAGCGAGTTGGCAGGCGCTGGAGTCGCTCAGATGGTCGGGAACCGACAGCAGCCTGTGTGTGTCGGCCACGAGGTATTCCTGCCAGGTGCCGGCCACAGGGGGCCCGGGTATAGCCGGGACCGTAGCGGCCACCACGCGCTCGCCGACCTTCAGCCCCTCGGTTTCCGGGCCCAGGGCCGCGATACGGCCCACGCACTCCATGTTGCCGCCGACAGCGGGAAACGTTGGGGAGAAGCCGTAGCGGCCGCGCAGCACGTGCAGATCACTCGCGTGAACCGGGGTCGCCTTCACCCGGATCAACGCCTGACCGGCGTCCGGCGTGGGAACGGGCCGGGATTCCAGCCGCAGGACATCGGTGGGCTCGCCAGCCTCTACAGCTACGAGCGCGCGCATGGATCGAGGCATGAGTGGCCTTTCGTCTCTCAGTCCGCGAGGAACCCGGCGGACGCTCCGGGCAAAGCGATGCTGAGGCCGGCGTTCTCGCCAGTGCCGAGGCTGTGATCGGCACCGGACTCCTCCAGACCCTCACCGACTCACTCAAAGTGATCATGTAATGGCTCTGGGCTCACACGGTCTGCCAAGGCGCAAGCCCAGGACCTCGCCGCAGCACGAGTTCAGCTATGAATCCGTCACTTCACGCTACGCCTAGCCTCGGGGAGGTTCTCGGCAGTGGACCATGCACCATGGTGAGAATGCCCGCTGCGCCGATTCGGAACTCAGGAGGCCACCGACGGGTGCGGTGTCGGACGTGTCAGTGACTTTGTGTAAGTCCTCGGATGTCACGTGGTGTTGAGCCTGTCCTCGAAGAACAGTGAGAACTGGTTCAACGCCTTCTTCCAGTGTGCCGCGATGGGGATGATCAGCTCGCGCACCGCGAGGTAGAGCACCTTCAGCGCGGCCTGCTCGGAGGGGAAATGCCCTCGGTTACGAGTGGTTTTCCGCAGCCTGGCGTTGATCGACTCGATCAAGTTCGTCGAATAGACGACCTTCCCTATCCGCCGACGCGGAGGGGCAGACACGGAACGAGGTGGAGGCCAGCGTGAAGAAGGCCGCGCGGCACGCGGAGGGCGACCGCCGTTAGGGCGAAAGCCAGGCTGGTCCTGCGCTAGCAGAGTTTTTGGTCAGCCATGGGGCGGCCCTCGCTGCCCAGGCGTCCGGCGTGCGGGGTTGCCGTTCGCCGTACGGCGAGGATGGCGGCGTCGTCGTGGAGAGCCCCGTTCGTGTGGGCATGGAGGTCCCGTTGGATGCGTTCGATGAGCGTCTCAGGGCTGCACTTGGTCCACTGGGCGAGCCGCTCTTCCAGTGGATAGAAGGCTCCCCTGCTGTCGCGGGCCTCTACGAGACCGTCGGTGTACAGCAGGAGGACGTCACCGGCCTCGAACGAGAACGTGTGAGAAGTACGGACGTCCTGCTCGAACGTGCACATGCCCAGGGGCGGCGCCGGGAAACTCGGGACACTTGTCACCTGCCCTCGGCTGATGAGCAGGGGCGGCGGGTGCCCGCAGTGCGTCAGCCGCGCCACGGAGCCATGGTCAGGGACCTCTAGCAGCAGCGCGGTGATGAAGTGCTCCAGAGCCTCGTCGTCGGGGAACTGGGTCAGGTAGCGGCACATACTGCGGTCCAGGGCGCTGGCGACGGCCGGTAGCGTGGCGTGCTGGTGAGCGACCTCCTGAAACGCGGCCATCAGCGCTGCCGCCTCTCCAACCGCGGACAGTCCTTTCCCCCTGACATCGCCGATGAGCACACGAGTGCGGTCGCCAGTACGAGCCACCGCGTACAGGTCACCGCCGATACGCGCTTCCTTCGCGGCAGCCAAGTACGTGCACGAGAGGTCCAGGGAACCGAGCCGGCGGGGCAGCGGGCGTAGCAGCGCCCGCTGCGCGGCCTCGGAAGCGGACCGCACCTGGGCGAGCTCTGCACTGCGCCGGTCACGCACCAAACAGACGATTACGGCCAAGATAGACAGGATCGCTAGGGCCTGTCCGACGGGTCGCGTCTCCGACCCTGCACCCGATAGCTGCTGTCACCCGAATGGCGCAACGTGACGTGCCACCCACATGGGTGAAAGTCACGCTGGCTAGTGCCCCAACTGAGGCAATCCGTGAAAGGGGAACCGAATGCGCATTCGACGAATCCTCGCGGCTGGCATCGCCACGGCAGCCCTCGCCGGACTCGGCCTCACAGGCGCCGCCACCGCCACCGCCGCACAGGGTGCCCCATCCGCCGTCAGCCCTTCTCAGTGCAGGGAGGGCGGCGGAACGCCCCGGATCGACTTGCCGGGCAACCCCTGCGTGGGCGGTACATACGACGGCCAGGCGGTCGACTAAACCCCACTAGGCGCCCCGCGGCCACGCGCTGCGGGGCGCTCCTGCGCGAGCGTAGCCGGGAGAGTCGCAGGGACTGTGCCGACCCGTCGGGCAGGCTAGGTCCGAGTCGGCCCGGGAGCACGCGGCGGGCGAGGGCTCCCGAACGCCGCGCGAGCGCAGCGAGCTGACGGAGCACTTCGGCTTGAGCCACCCTTACGACGTGGATGGAATGGCCGGCCGCCTCACCGCCTGGTGGACGTCGATCCGAACGCAGGAAGTCTGAGCAGTGAGAACGGCCCGGTGCGGCTGACAGCAGGAGCGACGACCAGCAAAGGACCCAGCTGGACACCCTTGCCGGTCAGGACATCCGCAATCACGATCACAACGATCAGACCGAGCGGGATCACGAGGAACGCGTGGCTCGCCTGCACGGTTGGGCGATTTTCCCATAGCTTCGCACCCATATGCCCCATGCTGGCACCCAAAGGCGCCACGGTGCACAAGGGCTGCAGCCCCAGGCCGGGCACCTCGCCTGACGCAGAAGGGCGGGTTGCCCAGCTGGACTCAGTACTCCCAGACCTCGAGCTCGCCTACCCGCTACTCGGTCGCACTGGTCCGTGCCGGGGCCAGCATTGAGCGGGCTTCCTCGTCGAGCGATCCGCGGCCCGCGCGGTATGAACACCACCGACGGCCGTCGGTCGGAAAACCGGTTGCGCGCGGCCAGCCCGTGGTGAAGATCGCGGCATGTCCAACTTCCTGGAAACCGACCGGCTCGTCCTGAGCGCGTTCACGGCGGCCGTGACCGGCCCGGTCCTCGCCGTGGTGCTGGCGCGGACCCCGAACTGACACAGCCAGGAGAGGCCCCCAGGCGATCCTCAAACGCCTGGGGGCCTCTCGCATGCCCGCGCATCCCGACTGAAAGAGGCCAAATCGATTATTTCTCCACAACCCTCGGGCCCTGCAATGCCGCTCGTTGGACACCTGCAGTTCGCCATCGGCGATGAGCATCGCAGCCATGACCGCACCGACCACCGCCTCGATCGCGGAACTGCTCTGCGCGGAGTGGAGTGGACTGCCGCCCAGAACGCGCCTGCCCAGTGACCGCGCACTGGCCGAGCGTTTCGACGTCGGCCATGGCGTCATCGGCCGGATCATGGCCGACCTCGAGCGCCAGGGTCTGGTACGACGCCAGCGCGGCTCCGGCAGCTTCTGGCTCGGAGACATGGTGTCGGTCGCGGTGACCACGCCGCCGTCCTTCGCGCACTTGATCCGCAACGCCGGGCTGACTCCCGGCTCGACCCTGCTCAGCGTCGAAACCCGTCGCGTCGCCACCACTGAGCGCAAGCACCTCCGTCTGTCCCCCAACACCGCGGTGTGGTGCATTCGGCGCCTCCTCACCGTCGAACGCATCCCGGTTGGCGTTGCCACCAGCGTTCTGCCGGCCCGCGATCTCAAAGCGCTGCCTGCGGAGCTCGAGTCATACGGCTCGCTCTTCGACACCCTGGACCGCCGCTACCACCGGCCCGTGGTCCGGGCCTGGAAGCGGCAGCGCCCCGTTGAGCTGCCCCGCTTCGTCGGCGAGGTGTTCGGCCTGCAAACGCCGATCTCCGTCGAGCTGCAGGAGAGCCTCAACCGAGTCGTGGACGGCGCCCCGATCGAGTACGCGCGCACCTACATGCGAACGGACGCCCTCAACCCACACGCTCTCATCCGCCGCGCGCATGGCGTGCGGCTCCCTCAACAGGAGGCCTCCCGCCGATGCCGTTGACCACTGAGACACGGGCGGAGCTGCTCGCCGCAGCTGCCCCCGAGGAGCTCACAGAACTAGCCGAGCGGCTCATCGCCGCCGGTCTGGAGGGGCTGAGCGTCGTCAAGCCGCCCAAGACCGGTCTGGTGATGATGCAGGTCCGGGAACCTGTCGCCGAGGAGCGGTTCTTCCTTGGCGAGGTCCTCGTCACCGAAGCGACCGTCGACCTCGACGGCGCGCTGGGCTGGTCGATGCGCGAGGGCGACGACCGTGTCACAGTCCTCGCCGCCGCAATCCTCGACGCCGTCGCGGCTGCCGCTCACCCGGCCGCCGCCGAGGTGGAGGCGCTCTGCTCCCGCGTCTCCACCCGCCGGGAAGCCGCCCACGCCGCCGAGTGGGACGAGATCGCCCCGACCGTCGTCGAGTTCGAGGACCTGCCGTGACCACGACCCGAACCCTGACCTACGGCGAGACCATCCGCCGTATCGGTCGCGCACCCGAGGATTCGCAGCGCGACTACCGCCGACTTATCGACGTGCTCGGTCGCCCGAGCCGGATCGCCGCGATCGACACTGTCGACGGTGTCCCGCCGGTGATCATCCTAGCCGCCGGCCTGGCCGATGTCGACGTGACCGTCGCCGTCCTCGACGAGGACTGGGAGCGCCCCTTCTTCGTCGCGACCGGTGCCACCCGGACCGACATCACCCGCGCCCAGCACATCATCGCCACCCAGCCGCTGACCGTGGACCAGCTCACGAGCCTGGAGCGCGGCGACGCCCTCCATCCCGAGCGCGGCGCGCGTGTCTTCGCCGCGGTCACCGGCTTCGGCGACGCCGTCGACGGTGCCGACAGCACCACCCTGATCCTCTCCGGCCCCGGCAACGACGGCGAGGCCCGCCTCTCCGTCGACGGTCTCGCACCCGAGTTCTTCGACGCGCTGGCGATCGCGAACGCCGACTTCCCGGCCGGCATCGACCTCGTCCTGGTCGCCCCCGACGGCCGCATCGCCGCGATCCCGCGCAGCAGCCGTATCTCCATCGAGAAGCCCGAGAAGGGAGCTTGAGATGGGCTACTCCAACGCCAAGGGCGGCGAGGAGGCGATCCTCGCCGCTGAGCAGCTGGTCCGCCGCGGTCGTGAGGCCGGCAGCAGCCCCCGTCTGACCCTCGATCAGGTCACCGAGCGGCTCCGCCTCGCGGTCGACCGGGTCATGGGTGAGGCCAGCCTGTGGTCCCCCGGACTTGCGTCGCGTGCCGTCCGTCAGGCGGAAGGCGACCAGTTCGAGGCGATGCAGCTGCTGCGCGCCCACCGCTCCACCCTCCCACGCCTCGCTTACAGCGAGCCGGTCGAGGTCGCCGAGCTCCGCGTTCTGCGCCGGGTCAGCTCCGCCTTCCGCAACCCGCCGGGCAGCCAGATCCTAGGCCGCACCCTCGACTATGTCGGGCGCCTGCTCGACCTCATGCCCGAGCAGGACCACGAGCGGTACGTCGCCGAGCTCGAGGCGTCCGTCGGCCACAGCCACGGGCACGGCCACGGGCACTCCCACGACGGCCACACGCACGGTGACCACGAGCACGAGCACCGCGTCCCTGAGAACAGCGCGACCCGCGACCTTGTCGGCGAGCTGCAGGCGGTCGCTGCAGAGTCCGACGACGACCGCAACCCTCCGCGCGTCATGGACCTGATGCGGGCGATGGACCTGCTGGTGGAGCGTCGTACCGGCGAGGACCCGGAGCCCTACGACGTCACCCGGCAGCCTGCCCGGCCGGGCGCGCCCCGCTCGGCAGTGCTCAGCATGCTGGCCCGCGCGGAGACCGGTGCGCTGGTCCACTTCTGGTACAAACTGCGCTTCGACCCGAGGAGCGCCGGCCACGAGATCCCCGGCGAGGTCCGCCACGGCTGGTTGCCGCTGCGGGTCAACCACCCGCTGACCGGCAACCCGGTCCAGGTCGCCGAGGTCCGGGTGACCGATGTCGAGACATACGACGACCTCGACCGACCCGACGAGGACCGCAGCCGGATCGACGTCGGCTACGGCCTGTGCTTCGGCCACAACGAGCGCAAGGCGATCGCGATGGCCGGTCTCGACCTGGCGGTCCACCGGGACGGCAACAGCAGCGAGGTCGCCCAGCAGGTGCTGATCACCCTCGACGGTGTCGAGGCCAACGGCTTCCTCGAACACCTCAAGTTGCCCCACCACGTCGACTTCCGCTCGGTCATCGACCGGAAGCAGGCGATCCGCGCGTTGCAGACCGGGACCAAGCCAGTGGCCGCCACAGACGCCACGCCCACCCCGGGCAACGAGACCCAGCAGATCGGAGCGCTGGTATGACCACCCTCTCCGCCGAGCTCACGGAGCGCTCGGTCGAGCAACTGGCGGGGGACGCAGCGCCCCGCGACATCTTCGACGAGCTGTCCAAGCGCGCCGTCCGCCGCGCCCTGCTGACCGCGATCGCGGTGCCGGGCTACCAAGTGCCGTTCAGCTCTCGCGAGATGCCCGTCGCCCGCGGTTGGGGCTCCGGCGGCCTCCAGGCCACGCTCGCCCTCATCGGCGCCGATGACAACGTCAAGGTGATCGACCAGGGTGAGGACGCGGGCGTCAACGCGACCAACCTGCGCCGCCTCATCGTCGGCAACGCCGGCTGCGGCGAGGAGACCGAGACCGGTCTGGCCGACGTGATCCAGTCGCGCCACCGCATCCCGGAGGAGCCGCTCAAGGACGGCCAGACCCTGGTCCTCCAGGTGCCGGTGCCGGAGCCGCTGCGCGGTGTCGTGGGCAGCATGGACGAGCAGCGTCGCATGCACGCCGAGGGCGACTACGCGAAGATGTGGGTCCGCCTCTACGAGGACATCGTGCGCAACGGCGTGGTCAGCCACTCGGCCGACTACCCGTGCCTGGTCAACGGCCGCTACGTGATCGCGCCGAGCCCGATCCCGCGCTTCGACGTACCGAAGCTCAACGACAGCGAGGCGCTCGTCGTCCTCTCCGCCGGCCGCGAGAAGCGGATCTACGCCATCCCGCCGCACACCCGGGTCGAGCCGCTGACCTTCGAGGACGTGCCGTTCACCGTCGAGCACACCGAGGGTGCCGCCTGCGTCTTCTGCGGCAGCGACGACACCTACCTCATCGGCGTACCCGAGGAGGACGGCACCACCCGCTGGGTCTGCAGCGACACCGACTGGTGCTCCCGCCACCGCCCCGACGACGACACCGAGACCGAGACCGAAGGAGAGGTCTCCCGATGAGCCTCACCCTCCACGAGCGAGCGCAGTACGCCGGAGCCCCGCTCGCCAGCCCGGCCCCGGCCCCGGCCTGGACGCTGTCGGTCCGCGGGCTCGGCAAGATCTACGGCGACACCAGCGAGGAGTCGATCGCCGGCACCGGTCCAGAGTTCGGCACCGCCGTCTCCCCGAACACCGGTGCCATCGTCGCCGCCTGGGGCGTCGACCTCGACGTCGCCCCCGGTGAGGCGCTCGGCGTCATCGGCGAGTCGGGCTCGGGCAAGTCGACGGTGCTGCGCTGCATCGCCGGTGACGAGCCCGCCACCGCCGGCGAGATGCTCTTCACCGACCACGGCGGGTCCACGGAGCGGCTCGACCAGCTGAGCCCGACCGAGCGTCGCCGGATGCGGATCAGCGACATCTCGGTCGTCTACCAGGACCCGGCGCTCGGCCTGACCATGGACGTCAGCGCAGGCGGCAACGTCGCCGACCCGCTGACCGCGGCCGGCTGGCGCAACTTCGGCCGCATCCGCAGCCGCGCCACCGAGCTGCTGCAGCGCACCGAGGTGCCGATCGCGCGCATGGACCACCCGGTCAAGGCGTTCTCCGGCGGCATGAAGCAGCGCGTGCAGATTGCCAAGTCGCTCGCCAACGACCCCTCCCTCCTGCTGCTCGACGAGCCGACGACGGGCCTGGACGCCTCGGTGGCTGCCGGCGTACTGGACCTGATGCGCGGCCTGCTCGAGGAAACGAACGTGGCAGCGATCGTGGTCAGCCACGACTTCTCGGTCATCGAGATGCTCACCACCCGCGTGATCGTGATGCAGCACGGCCGCGTCGTCGAGGCGGGTCTGACCGACCAGCTCCTGGAGGACCCGCAGCACCCCTACAGCCAGCAGCTCGTCGCTGCGGCACGGGGGTGAGACGAGAGATGAGAGAGATGGACTCCGCCCTGGATCTTCAGAAGGAGCTTCCGGAGGGCCGCGTGCTGGCCGTCCGGGGACTCACCAAGGATTTCACGATGCACCTGGTCGACGGCCGGGTCGCCCACGCCCTCAAGGGCGTGGACCTGGAGGTCGAGCAGGGTGAGCACGTCGCCCTCGCCGGCCCGTCGGGTGCGGGCAAGTCGACGCTGCTGCGCTGCGTCTACCGCACCTATCTGACCACCTCGGGCGCCATCGGGCTGCGCACCAGCACCGGAGCCGTCGTCGACCTGGCCACCATGCCCGACTGGGACGTCGCGATGCTGCGCGGCCGGGAGATCGGCTACGTCTCGCAGTTCCTGCGTGCCGAGCCGCGTCGCCCCGTCATCGAGATCGTCGCTCGCGCGGGCATCGCCCGCGGCATGGAGCGCGGGGAGGCGCTCGACGCGGCCGCGGTCGCACTGCGCCGGGTCGGCATCGACGAGGCGCTCTGGCCGGTACACGCCACCGTCCTCTCGGGCGGTCAGAAGCAGCGTGTCAACATCGCCGCCGGCACCATCTCCCCGCCGCGGCTCCTCCTCCTCGACGAGCCGGTCTCCGCGCTCGACCCCGTCAACCGGGTTTCGGTGCTCGACCTGATCGCCGGCCTGCGCGAGCAGGGCGTGGCCGTCCTGTCCGTTTTCCACGATCTGGAGGCGATCGAAATGCTGGCGACCCGCGTCGTGGTCGTCGAAGGCGGTCGGGTGGCCGCCGACGGCGATCCCCACGAGGTGCTCCGCGCCAACCACGGTCTGGCGGTGGCAAGATGAGCCGCCTCGTCCTCACCCACGCCACCGCGGTCCTGCCTGACCGGATCCTCGAGGACGCCACGGTCGTCGCCGAGGACGGTGTCATCACCGCGATCGACCCGTCCACGCCCGGCTCGGCCGCCGAGGGCGACGATCTGCGCGGCGCGCTGCTGATCCCCGGGCTGGTCGACTCGCACAGCGATGGCCTGGAGCGCGACCTGCGCCCGCGGCCGGGCGCGGAGATGGACCCGCACTTCGCGCTCACGAGCTATGAGGGCCGCGCCCGCGCCGCGGGCGTGACCACGGTCTTCCACGGCATCGGCTACCACGACAACGAGTCCAAGGATCGTTCGGTCGAGCAGGCCGAGATGCTGGTCCGGGTCATCGGCGAGCGCAACCAGACCGGTGCGGCGCTGGTCGACCACCGCCTGCTGCTCCGCCTCGACGCCCGCGCCGCCACTGCACTGGAGGCCCTCAAGGGCGCGGTCGAGCGGCTCCACGTGCCGGGTGCGCCGCTGCCGCTGGTCTCCTTCGAGGACCACACCCCGGGGCAGGGGCAGTACGCCGACGTCGAGGCCTACAAGCGGGCCGTCGGCGGCGCCGTGCCGACCGACCAGCTCGACGAGTACGTCCGCCGGCACATGGAGAGGCGCGCCGGGATCGAGTGGCACCGCGACGTCTCGGTCGCCTGGCTCTCCGAGCAGGCGCTCGCAGGTCGGCTCCGTCTGCTGGCCCACGACCCGGCCGAGGTCGAGGAGATCCACCTGCGGAAGGAGCAGGGCACCGCGGTCGCAGAGTTCCCGACCACGCTGCGGGCCGCCCGGGCCGCCCGCGAGGCCGGTCTGATCACCGTCGCCGGCGCCCCCAACGTGCTGCGCGGCGGATCCCACTCCGGCAACGTCAGCGCCACCCAGCTGATCTCCGAGGGGCTGGTCGACGCCCTGTCGAGCGACTACATGCCGTCCACCCTGCTGGCTGCGGCGCTCCTGCTCGCGTCCAGGAAGGTGATCGGCCTGCCTCAGGCGATCGCGCTGATCACCAGCGGCGGCGCCCGCGTTGGCGGCTTCGACGACCGCGGTGCGCTGAAGGTCGGCAGCCGTGCGGACTTCACCATCGCCACCATCGACGGTCAGTGGCCGACCGTACGCCGCGCCGTCCTCGCCGAGGAGCTGCAGCCGACGTCGGCGACCGCAGCCCGAGTCCTGGAGTCAGTCCGATGAGCACACCGAACCAGGCACTGCGCCAGGCCGCCGAGGCGGCCAGGAACGCCTATGCCGATGCCCGCGCCCGCTACTCCCGCGAACAGCTGGCCGAGACGGTCGCGATGGGCGCCGACGGCACGCCGACGATGCGGATCGACGAGATCGTCGAGTGCGCGATCGTGGCATCGCTGGACGGCGCGCCGGTCAACATCCTCAGTGAGGAGACCGGCTGGCTGGACAACGGTCACGCCGCGACGCTGGTTGTGGATCCGCTGGACGGCTCGGCCAACGGCGCCGCCGGCGTACCGCTGACCGCGTTCGCGGGAGCGGTCTGCATCGACGGTGAGTTCACCGAATCGCTCACGGTCTGGCTCGACACGGGCCGCTCGTGGAGCGCGAGTGCGACCGAGGCACCGGCGTACCGGACCTCGGGCCGCACCCAGCTCAAGGGCGCTGCGGTCTCGCTGCTGCGCCCGCACCCGGGCAAGCCGTCGGTCGACGCCTGGTGGGCGGTGGCCAACCAGGCCGCGCGGGTCCGCATCCTGTCGACCAGCTGCCTGGAGGCAGCGCTGGTCGCTGAGGGCGCCACCGATGCGTTCCTCGACGCCGGCACCGACACGCACCGGCTGGTCGACCTGGCGGCTGCGGTCGTCATGGTCACCGCGGCCGGTGGTGCGGTGGTCGACTCCTACGGAAGGCCGCTGGTCTTCGACACCGATCTCACCCGCCGCTGGAGTGGCGTGGTGGCAGCGAGCCCTGACCTCGCTGCGGAGCTGGCAGAGGTCGTCCGGACCGCTGCACCGCTTGTGGAAAACGCATCAACCCCCTGAGCCCCTGAGTCACCAGCCTCATCATCCTGATAGGAACTCCTCGCATCATGTTCGGTCGTTCCACGGTTGCCCTCGCGACGCTCGTCGCCACCGGGTCGCTCTTCCTCGTTGGTTGCGGTTCCTCTAGCACCCCGGCCGCGTCCGCGGCGAACAAGGCCCACCCCGCGTGGCCGTCGACCATCACCATCGGCGCCATCCCGTCGGAGAACGCCACGGCCCTTCAGGCCTCCCTCAAGCCGATAGAGGACCTGATCAAGCAGAAGCTCGACATCAACGTGAAGGTCTTTTCCGGCACGTCTTACTCGGCCCTGATCGAGGCCCAGAAGGCCCACAAGGTCGACCTCGTCGAGTACGGCCCGCTCTCCTACTACATCGCCAAGCACACCGGCGCCGGCGTCGAGAACATCGGCATCCTGACCCAGTCCGCCACCGACGACGGCAGCTACCACTCGATCGCCTGGGCGAACTCCAAGCAGACCGACGTGAAGAGCGTGGCCGACTTCAAGGGCAAGAAGACCTGTTTCGTCGACCCGGCCTCCACCTCGGGCTACCTCTTCCCGTCGTACGGCCTGCTCAAGGCGGGCCTGGACCCGAAGAAGGACGTCTCGCCGGTCTTCGCCGGTGCGCACGATGCCTCTATCGAGTCGATCGCTAAGGGCACCTGCGAGGTCGGCTTCAGCGAGGACATCATCGCTCCGCAGCTGGAGAAGGCGGGCAAGCTCAAGGCGAGCGACGTCCGCCAGGTGTGGCAGTCCCCGACGATCCCCGGTAGCCCGATCGCGGTCAGCACCAGCCTCCCGAAGGATCTGCGCGACCAGCTGAAGAAGGTGCTGACCACTGACGGCAACGTCGACCAGCTGACCAAGCTCGGCATCTGCTCCGGCGCCACCGCTTGTCAGGACACCCTCGGCATGTGGGGCTTCAAGGACCCGTCGGTGGCCGACTACTCGGTGATCGACGAGGTCTGCGCGGAGACCAAGTCGACCTCCTGCACCAACGCCGGCTGATTCCCGAAGGGATCCAACAGAGATGACCACTACACCTGTGATCTCACTGCGGCATGTGTCGAAGTCCTTCGGAGCCACCCAGGCTCTGGATAACGTCAGCCTCGAGGTGTCGGCCGGCCAGATGGTCGCTCTGTTGGGTCTCTCGGGATCCGGCAAATCGACGCTGCTGCGCACGATCAACGGCCTGCACCGACCGACGTCGGGGGAGATCCGCGTCCTGGGTACCGATGTCGCGGCGGCCCGCCGCTCCGAGCTGCGGATGCTGCGCCGCCAAGTCGGCTTCGTCTTCCAGCAGTTCGAGCTGGTCGGGCGTCTGACCGCGCTGGAGAACGTCCTCTCCGGCGCCCTCGGCCGGGTCCGCGGTCCGCGGCTCGGCACGATGAGCTACCCGCTGGCCCTGCGCAAGGAGGCGCTCGCCCGGCTCGAGCGGGTCGGCCTGGCCGACCGCGCCTTCCAGCGGGCCGGCACCCTCTCGGGCGGTCAGCAGCAGCGCGTCGCGATCGCCCGCGCGATGATGCAGCAGCCGCAGATCCTGCTCGCCGACGAGCCGGTCGCCTCGCTCGATCCCGAGACCTCCGACCAGGTGATGGACCTGATGTTCAGCATCTGCCAGGAGCAGAACATCACGGTCGTCGTCTGCCTCCACCAGGTCGACCTGGCGATGAAGTGGGCCGAGCGGATCATCGGCCTGCGCGAGGGCAAGCTCGTGCTCGACGTCGAGTCCGCCGCGGTGGACAAGACCCAGGTCATGGACACCTACCGGCGTGTGCTGGACGAAGCTTCCGAGCCCGACCCGGCCACCGGTGGTGAGGCTCCTCGCGACGCCGAGCCCGTATCGACGTACTCCAGCGCCCGGCAGGCAATCTGATGACCACTACCCTGACCGAAACCCCGGCCGGTGCCGTCACCCAGCAGCGGGTGCGGCCCCCGATCACTCGGCTGGGCGTGGGCCTCGGCATACTCGCCGTGGGGGCGCTCGTCCTGATCGTCGTCTCATGGCGTGCGACCGGCTTCGGTGTCGGCGTCCTCTTCTCCGGCCTCGGAGAGATGTGGACGTTCCTGCGCAGCACGTTGCCACCGCACTTCTCCTCGGCCGACTACTCGCTGGGCCACATGCTCGGCGACGTCGCCTCGACCGTCTCGATGGCCGTTCTGGGGACGGCGCTGGCGATGGTCCTCTCGATCCCGCTCGGCTTCCTCGCCGCACGCAACACGACGCCGCATCCGGTCGTCCGGGCGGTGGCGCGGACCATCGTCACCGCCTGCCGCGCGGTGCCGGACATCATCTTCGCGCTGATCTTCCGCGACGCACTGGGCATCGGCGTACTCCCGGGCATCCTCGCCCTCGGGCTGCACTCCATCGGCATGCTCGGGCGCCTGTACGGCGACGGCATCGAGCAGGCGCCGCCGGGGCCACGCCAGGCCGTGATGGCGTCGGGTGCCGGGCGGCTGCAGACGATCTGTGCCTCGACCGTGCCCTTCGCCTCGCCACAGATCCTCTCCAACGCGCTCTACCGTCTCGACATCAACCTGCGCTCCTCGGTCGTGCTCGGCTTCGTCGGCGCAGGTGGCATCGGCTTCACCCTGCAGGCGGCGATGAACACGCTGCAGTTTCAGCTCGCCATCGGGATCGTGCTGGTCATGACCGTGCTGATCCTGATCATGGAGCTTCTCTCCGCGCTGCTGCGCTCCGCGCTGATCGGCAACGACACGGTGCGTACCGGGCGACGGTGGATCTCGTTCCGCAAGCAGTCGCGCTCCCGCGGCAACACGATGCCTTTCGACCCCGGCCGGGTGCGGCCGCACTGGACCGGTGCGCGGGTGGGCAAGGCGTCGATCCCCTACCTCGTCCTCGTCGTCCTGGGGCTGGCGTGGTGGGACGCACAGGTGCCGGTGAGTGAGCTGCTCTCCTCGCCGGGTGCGATCGCCCACGCCGTCACACAGTACTTCCCGCCGGACTTCACCACCGCAGGCTCGCTGCTGCGGCAGGGCATGTGGCAGTCGTTCGTCACCGCGGTGATGGGCACCTTCGTCGGTGGCCTGATCGCACTGGTGATCTCCTTCTTCGCGGCTCGCAACATCGCGAACTCGTGGGTCTACCGCGTGGTGCGCGTGCTGCTGGTCATCGGTCGTTCGATCCCGGAGCTGATCGTGGCGATCATGTTCGTTGTCGCCGTGGGCCCCGGCGTACTCGCCGGTGTCTTCGCCCTCATCGTCGGCACGATCGCGTTTCTGGCGAAGCTGATGTCCGACAACCTCGAGGAGGCCAATCCCGGGCCGCGCGGAGCGATCCGCTCGACGGGCGCAGGCGCCGGCCAGGAGGTCGTCGCCGCAGTGGTGCCCCCGGCGCTGCCGGGCATCGTGGGCAACCTGCTCTACATGCTCGACGTGAACTTCCGCGCGTCGGCGCTCCTCGGAATCGTGGGTGCAGGCGGCATCGGCTTCCTGCTCGCGCAGACGGTGCAGACCTTCGACTATCGCACCACCGGCGCAATCGTGACGACCACCTTCGTGATCGTGCTGCTCATCGAGCAACTCTCCAACTGGGCGAGGCGCGCACTCAACTGACTGTCTCTCGTTGACCCGGGGTCGGACCTTGGTGGGATTGAGCGCGCCAGGTGTGGACGTGTCGCAGACGCTGTGAGTCTAGGCATGCCACCTGCCCACACTAGGAAAACGGCCCGTGACCTGCGGAAACGCTGGCCACGGGCCGGGTTGCTGCCTCGACTGCCTGATGCCGGTGCAACCGAAGCTCCCGGATCGGACACGGAGAACTTCGTCGCGTCTTCGCCGTGAATGACCTCAAGGCCCCGGTGGCGACAGTGAAGAAACGGACTAACCGGACGTGGCGGTGGTCTGGATCCGTGCGGGGTCGATTTCATCCGGACCAACGTCGCCCAGCGCTCTGACGCGTAAATACCACCTGGTCAGAGTGGGTGTGGGCATGGCTCGCGGCCCAGTGGCGGACTGATCGCCGCTGGGCTTCGGGCGAGACGGTGTAGCCGAGCTGGGTGATCGCTCGCCGGGCTGCACGTTCAAGGTCGAGCTGGGCGAAGTACTGTCCGCCGAGGTCGTGGTACGGCTGGTTGGTGGTGAGCATGTGCCAGATGGCGACGATCATGGAGTGCTCGACGGCGACAAGGGCCTTCATGGCGCCGCGAGGGGGAACGAGACGTTTGTAGCGGGAACGATCCTGCCCATGTGGACGTGATCGAGATCCGCGGCAGCGGGGGCTTCCTCAGTCTCACCGCTAAGACGGCGGTGTTCAGACTGTGAGGCCTTCGATCGCGACGGGGAGGTGGCGGGGGCAGCGCAGTACGGCGTTGGCGCGGTAGGGCGGCGGGTCCTCGAGCAGCCGGGAGAACGTGACCCGGCGGAACAGTTCGGGCACGGCGAGATGGGGTCTGTCAAACGGTTACAGTCCCGTCCCCACCACGCCTACAACCGCAAGCGCGCAGGCGTGCCTGTCTGACGTCGAGAGTTACACCGAAGACGTACAGACCCGCGCCTTCCCGCTGGCCCGGCGTCGGCCAGCCGAAGGTGGGACGGCGCCCTGCCGGACGGCGCCCGGTGGGCGTCCCACGAAGGAGCAGTGTCAACAGCTGTGTTGCCGAACGCAGGGAACGCCTGTTGGGTGGGGAGGTAGTCGAAGCGCGGAGCCCACTTATGGGCGCCCAGCCGCGCTGTAGTCGAGCAGTTGTCCATCAGTAGGCGACGCCCTGAGCTCGCATGTGTGGGGACGGGTCGACCGCCTCATTCGCGGATATGGGGGGTTCTTGTCCGGCGCTGCCTGATGCCCAGCGATCCAGCTATGAGTTCGGCAGCGTCCGCAGGGCGGGACGCTGCCGAACGGCGACGGACCCGGCCCGCTTTGACGCCGCAGTCGAAGGATGTAGAGAGTGGCGGATGCCCGTCCTCAGTACGGTTGGCCCGTCGGCATGATGGTGACCTGCTGGAGGTTCACCCGGCGCGGGAGCGAGGCGAGGAAGCCGATCGTGTCGGCTATGTCCTGGGGCGTCAGCCACTCGATGGCCTCCTTGGAGTCCTCCAGCCAGTCGATCGCCCCCTGGTCGGTGACGTGCTCCTGTAGCTCGGTACCGACGATGCCTGGCTCGATGGCCGAGACGCGGACGTTCTTCGGGCCCAGTTCCACGCGCAGGTGGCGGGAGAGCTGGGTGACGTACGCCTTGGTGCCGGAGTAGACCGCGAAGTTCGGGAAGATGTTCTGGGCCGCGATCGACGAGGTGTTGATCAGGTCGGCCACGCCGCCGCCTTGGCCGGCGGCCTTCACGAGCTGCGGGACGAATGCGCCGATGACGTTCATCAGACCGGTGATGTTCAGGTCGATCTGGCGCTGCCACTGATCGGTGGCCAGTTCCTCGATCGGGGCGGGGAGCATGACGCCGGCGTTGTTGAGCAGCAGGTCGGCGCCGCCTCGTTCGGCCGCGACCTGGTCGGCGGCCGCTTGGGTCGCCGCCTTGTCGGTCACGTCGGTGGCGATCGCGGTGGCGCTGCCGCCGTTCTTCTCGATCCTGGCGACCAGGTCGGTCAGCCGATCGGCGCGTCTGGCCAGGACGACGGCGTGTGCGCCGAGCGCGGCCAGCTTCTCTGCGGACGCCTCTCCGATGCCGCTGGAGGCTCCGGTGATGACCGCGACGCGGCCCTGGAGAGGCTGGGTGGTGTTCTGTGTGGACATAGGTGCACCTTCCGGAGGAGAGCCAGGTTGATGTGCCGCCGGGCCGCGTCCGGGATGTCCGGATCACAAGGCCGGTTTCAGGAAAGAACCTTGACCACTTCCCGCGCCAGCGGCCCCGACGAAGCCGGATTCTGTCCCGTGTGGAGGTTGCCGTCCGACACGGTGTACGGCGCCCAGGCGGGACCACGTGTGTACTTGGTGGGGAGCTTCTGCAGCTCGTCCTCCAGCAGCCACTTCGCGTCCTTGGCGAAACCGACCCCCTCTTCTTCCTCGTTGCAGAATCCGGTCACGTTGAGGCCTGCGAAGGGCGTTTTGCCGTGCTCGTCGCGGGTCGCGAGGATCGCGGCAGGGGCGTGGCAGACGATGGCGAGGGGCTTGCCCGACGCGAGTGCCTTGCGGAGCAGTACGGCGGAGTCCGCGTCGAAGGCGAGATCTTCCATTGGGCCGTGCCCGCCCGGGTAGTAGACCGCGTCATAGTCCTCGAGTCGCACGTCCTTGATGTCGATGGGATGGCGGAGCTGTTCGGCCGACTCGATGACTGCCGTCTCCTTGAGCATGTTCTCCTCGCCGCCCGCGTACCGGGGCTGCAGGCTCATGGTGTCGACGACGGGGATAACGGCGCCCGGTGTTGCCACCGTGATCTCGTAGCCGGCGTCCGTAAAGACGCTATAGGGTGCTACGAATTCCTCAGCCCAATATCCAGTCGGATGACGATGTCCATTCTTGAATGTCCAGTAGCTTACGCCGGTAAGTACAATAAGAATTCGACCCACGACTGATCTCCCCTTGATGTTGGGGTGAGCGTATAGTCGCCTTAATACTACCCGCGCCGGGCGACCGCGGCAACCGGAGGGTGTATTCGCGGCGACGCAGAAATTGAATGCGTGGCGCCCATATTCACTTTCCTGTCCGTGTCGGTTTCAATGCTGTCTGATTTTCGGGGTCGTGTGGCAAGTGAAAATTACCAGCAGGCCACGTTCATTGCCCTCCGGCGCTTCTATAGTGGGGGCAACTCGCTCTGGTGGATCTCCGACGGACGCGCCTCGGTCACTAATTCGTTCAGGTGTGTCCGCCCCGGTAAAGGTGGAGACGGCTACTCCAGCGCGGTGGACAGCGGATGCGGTGCTTGAGGCCGGCGGCGCTCATGATGATTATTCGCTCTGTGCTGCTGCACCATCGAAGCGTCATACCGAGACTTTGTCCGCAGCTTGCTAGTGTCTCGTGACCGCTCCGGCTTCATCTCCGGCGAACCATATGCAACCTGTTGGTCAGTGTTCTTGCGTACAGCCGCTTGACACGAGCAGCACAACGAGATGCGAGATGGGGTACTTCCGTGTCGAATCCGTCGTCGTCCGTACCTGTCGCTCCGCCACCTGGACTCACCACGCCCGACCCTGCACCGCTCGGCCTCATTGCATTCAGCATGGTAAACATCATCCAGAGTTTTTTCAATGCTGGCGTCAATCCGGCTCTCTTTCCTGCCGCGTGGCCGCTCGAGTTCTTTGTGGGCGGCCTTGTTCAGATGATCGCGGGAATCTTCGAATTCAGGCAGGGCAGCAGGTTGGGCGCCACGGCGTTCACCGTGCTGGGCGCGTTCTGGCTGTGCTTCGTGGTCTACGCCAAGTTCATCGTCGTTGCTTTGCCCGCGGTACAGGCCCACACGGGGACGGGCCGGTTTCTGCTGCCGTGGGCAGTGATTCTCCTCGTCCTCACGCTTGCGGCAGTTCGAACGACGGGCGTACTCCTGGCCGCATTCGTCACCACTCCCATCAACGTTTCCGTCCTCACGGCAGGCGAGTTCGTCGAATCCACCACATTGATCAGGGTTGCGAGCGGCTTCGGCTTCCTCACCGCGGCGCTCGGCCTGTACGGTGCGTTCGCGGGCCTCGTCAACGGAACGTGGGGCCGACACGTGATGCCGACCTACCCGGACCCCGGCAAACGTCTCGAATGGCTTGCCCGCAGCAAGGCACGCCCTACGTCGGTGACCTCGTCGGCGGCGGAGCACTCTGAGCTCTCCAACTGAGCCGCGGCGGATTCCCGGGTAAGCCTTCGAGGTTAATAGCTCAACAGCGCTGAGATACCGAGACGTTGGCACCGAACTTCAATGCGGGCCAGGTAGAACCCGTCGAGTTGCCGGGAGCCGCATGCGAGCCCAGACTCAATATTGGGTACGGCGTGGGGACCGTCGGGGCCCGATTGGAAGATCCAGGTGGCGCTGCGTGTGCAGACGGCTTCGAGGCTCGACCGCAGTCTTGCCCAGCCTCACCTCTTGCTCCAAGCCACCCCGCGGCGCGTGTTGGGCGTTTCCTGCAGTGCGCCGGTCCCTGCAGCGCCGTGGAGTACCGAGGACGTGAAGGGAACGACTCCACATGGCGAATGCAGCATTGAAGGACCTGAGGAAGGTCCTCATTACTGGAGCAGGAACCGGCTTCGGGTTCGAGGCCGCTATGCGCCTCGCCGAGAGGGGCTTCGACGTGATCGCCGGGGTGGAGATCTACGCCCAGGTGCAGACGCTGAAGTGGCAGGCGGCTGAGCGAGGAGTCAAGCTTCAGGTGGTGAAGCTCGATGTCACGAACGACGGAGACCGCCGCAAGGCCCTCGACTGGGGCGTGGAAATCCTGGTGAACAACGCCGGGGTCGGTGAGGGCGGCTCCACAGTTGACATCCCAGAGGCGAACATCCGGCACCAGTTCGAGGTCAACGTCACCGGTCCGCTGGTCCTCACCCAGGGAATCGTCAAGCAGATGGTCAAGCGCGGGGCCGGCCGCGTCGTTTGGGTGTCCTCGCGGGAGGGCTTGAACGTCAATCCCTTCACCGGCATCTACTCCGCCTCCAAGCACGCGATCGAGGCCATCGCCGAGACCATGGCCTACGAGTTGCAGGAGCACAACATCGAAGTCGCCACGGTCAACCCGGGGCCCTTCCTGACCGGCTTCAACGACCGCATGTTCCAGACCTGGGAGAGCTGGGAGGACGACGCCTCGCAGCGCCTCTTCGACTACTCCAAGCTCGCCTTCCCCCGCCCGCAGTTCGACCCCGAACCGGTGTTTGCCACGCTGACGGCCGTTGCCGCCGGGGAGGTCGACAGCTTCCGAAACCTGGAGCCCAAATCGATGCTCGAGGAGACCAAGCAGCTCCAGGCGGTTCCATGGGAGCGCAAGGTCACGGACGGCCTCGGGACCCGGCATCCGGCCATCCAACACTCCTACGAGATGAAGCCCGAGACTCCCGTGACCGTCTGAGGACGCTGAGGGCAGCGGCACGGGCAGGCCGTGGAGGCAAAGCAAGGGCTTGGCGGGAGCCGACCCGGGGACCCGGGACGGCTCCCCGACGTGTGAAGCCACGCTCGCTCTTGAGCGCGCAGCACTCGCAACAGCTGGAGGTACACCACAATGCCCGTCAAGCCGACCGTGCTGCAGGATCGCTATCGCAATCGCAGTACCGCGTACACGCTGGAGGAGCGGGCGAGGCTGGGGATCACGGGGCGGCTGCCGGCAGCGGTCGAGACCCTCGACGAGCAGGCCCGCCGGGCTTACGCACAGCTGCTGCAGCAGCCTTCCAACCTGCACAAGTACATCTACCTCAACGAGGTCCACGACCGGAACCAGGTGCTGTACTTCAAGCTGCTTGCCGACCACCTCGAGGAACTGCTCCCGGTCGTCTACGACCCCACGGTCGGCGAGGCGATAGAGAAGTGGTCGGTCGACTACCGCGACTCGCGCGCGGTGTACCTGTCGATCGACCGCCCGGACGACATGAAGGCCTCGTTCCAATCGCTGGGCCTCGGCGCGGACGACGTCGATCTGATCGTCGTCTCCGATGCCCAGGAAATTCTGGGCATCGGAGACTGGGGCGTCAACGGGACCGACATCTCCATCGGGAAACTCGCCGTCTACACGGCCGCCGCGGGCATCGACCCCAACCGCGTCATCGCCGTGAACCTCGACGTGGGGACGGACAACGAGCAGCTGCTCAACAACCCGTCCTATCTGGGCAACCGGCACGCACGGGTCAGCGGCCGGCGCTACGACGACTTCATCGCCCAATATCTTCAGACCGCCTCCGAGCTGTTCCCGAACGCGTTGCTGCATTTCGAGGACTTCGGGCCGTCGAACGCCCGGCGGATCCTGGTGGAGAACGCCGACAAGTACCGCATCTTCAACGACGACATGCAGGGTACCGGCGCGATCGTCATGGCTTCGGCGTTCTCGGCCCTGAAAGTCACCGGGGGACGCTGGCCCGAGCAACGGCTCGTCGTCTTCGGGGCAGGCACCGCCGGCACCGGCATGGCCGATCAGATCCACGCAGCGATGCTCAGGGACGGTGCGACCCCCGACGAGGCGAAGAAAAACATCTGGCTCATCGACGTCCACGGCCTGGTGACCGATGACATGCCGGACCTCCCCGACTACCAGCAGGTTTACGCGCGGTCCAAGGCCGAGGTCGGCGGGTGGGGCGACGGCGAGATCGATCTCCTCACCACGATCCGACACGTCAAGCCCACCATCCTCATCGGCACCTCCACAGCCCATGGCGCGTTCACCGAGGATGTCGTGAGGGCGCTGGCGGAGGGTGTCGAGCGCCCGATCCTGCTGCCCCTGTCGAATCCGACGAGTCGCATCGAGGTCATGCCATCGGACGCGGTGCCCTGGACCGAGGGCAGGGCACTGATGGCGGTCGGGATCCCGGTCGAGCCGGTCCAGTACAACGGCGTCTCCTACGAGATCGGGCAGGCGAACAACGCCCTCCTCTACCCGGGGCTCGGCCTCGGCACCATCGTGTCGGGAGCCAGCCGCGTCACGGACAACATGCTGCTCGCCGCCGCCGAGGCAGTGGCAGGCCAGGTCGATGTGTCGGCGCCCGGAGCATCGCTCCTGCCGCCGGTTGCGAACCTGAGGGCGTCGTCCGCGACGGTCGCGGTCGCCGTCGCCAAAGCGGCGGCAGTGGACGGTGTCGCGACAAAGTCTCACGACAACCTCATTCAGGCGGTCCAGGACGCGATGTGGGACCCGGTCTATCGCCCGGACGACCTGGAGGACGGGCAATGAGCGACAACCAGTCGACCCCGGAGATGAAGGACCTGCCAATCGGGATCCATGCCGACGGGAGCCGGCCGGAGTTCGACAGTATGGGCACGGTCGACGTGCCGGCGGACCGGTACTGGGGGGCGCAGACGCAGCGCTCGCTCCTCCACTTCTCCATCGGCGGCGACCGGATGCCGAAGGAGGTCTACCACGCCTACGGCTACGTGAAGAAGGCGGCAGCGCTCGTCAACGCTGCCGCCGGACGGCTGCCCGGCTGGAAGAAGCAGGCCATCGTGCGGGCGGCGGAGGAGGCCATCGCGGGCAAGCTCGACGACCACTTTCCGCTCTACGTCTGGCAGACGGGGTCGGGCACCCAGAGCAACATGAACGTCAACGAGGTCATCTCCAACCGTGCGTCGCGGTTGCTCGGCGGAACGCTCGGGACCCAGGAGCCGGTCGCCCCGAACGATGACGTCAACATGGGGCAGTCCAGCAACGACAGCTTCCCGACCGCGATGCACGTCGCATCCGTCCAGGAGATCGACGAGCACCTGCTGCCGCAGGCCCGGGAGCTCGCCGCGTCCATCGAGGCGAAAGCTACGGAATGGGCCGAGGTCGTCAAGATCGGCCGCACGCACCTTGAGGACGCCGTGCCGCTCACGGTCGGGCAGGAATGGTCCGGCTACGCGGCGCAACTGCGCGCCTGCATCGAGGAGGTCGAGCACAGCCGCGCCGGCCTGCTCGAACTCGCGCTGGGCGGCACCGCCGTCGGCACGGGGCTGAACGCCCCCGAAGGCTTCAGCCGCGACGTCGCCGGCAAGATCGCCGAGCTGACTGGCAAGTCCTTCGTCACGGCCGAGAACAAGTTCATGGCACAGGGGTCCCTGGACCCGATGGTGCGGGCGCACGGCGCACTGCGCGGGCTGGCCGTCGCCCTGATGAAGATTGCCAACGACATGCGGTGGCTGGCCTCGGGCCCGCGTACCGGCTTCGCGGAACTGGAGCTTCCGCAGAACGAACCCGGTTCCTCGATCATGCCTGGCAAGGTCAACCCGACCCAGTGCGAAGCCATCGTCATGATCGCCATTCAGGTGCTCGGCAACGACACGGCAGTCGCTTTCGCCGGCAGCCAGGGCAACTTCGAGCTTAATGCCATGCGCCCGGTGATCATCAACAACTTCCTCCATTCAGCGCGCATCCTCGCCGACGGAATGGAGAAGTTCCGCACCTTCTCCGTCAGCGGTACGCAACTCAACCGGGAGAAGATCGGACAGTACGTGGACCAGAGCCTGATGCTGGTCACGGTGCTGAGCCCCGTCATCGGGTACCAGAACGCCGCACACATCGCCGAAGCGGCGCTGGCCAACGACCAGACACTCAAGGAGGCCGCGCTGGCAAGCGGTCACGTCGACGAGAAGACCTTCGACTCCGTCGTCGACCCCCTTTCCATGGTCGGCCACGGTGCCTCCGGCGCCTGACAACCACTTGTGTGCCTCCTCTTTCCAATCCGGATTCGGCCTGGCCACGCTCATAACGGTGCGAGATGACGAGTCCGGTGCCTGGGTAGCCGCCGTCAGCGATCGTGAGGGTCTTGCCGACAGCGGCCTTGGCGCCAGACTCCTCCCACTCCTTGCAGTCGTTGCGACGGTTGACGACGAGCGGCCGGCCGACCACGACGACCAGGCGGGTGTCGGTGTCGATGACAGTGGCTATTGGTCGTTGGTGGTTGACGACGTGATCTGCTCACACGATGTTGAGGCAGTCCAGGAACGGTTCCGCGGTGGCCGTCTCGCCTGTGATCCGGCAGTGGTCCCGCCACGCGGTCCGGGTCGTGCCCCATGCGATGAAGTCGGTCGCTGTGCTGTGGATCCGGGCGGCGGCGCCGTCCGCGGCACCTGGCTCCACCGTCAGCAGGCCGTCCGGTCCGTCGGCGGGAACGACGGTGGCGGTCGTGGCGCCCGGTCCGGTGAACTCGAGTACGAGCGGCCTGCTGACGGTGGCGGTGAGTTCGGTCCCCTGCATCTGTGGGATGCCGGCGAGCATGAACTCGACCGTCGGCGCCACCAGCGCGTCGTCGGGCGGAGGGACCGCGAAGGGAAGCGGACCGCCGGGTTCGAGCATGTCGTATCGCAGGTGGCACAGAACGTTGAACGCCATGGTGTTCGCTAGCAGGTGCCGGGGATAGGTGCCCAGCCCCGGTACCAGCACCGGTTCGTCCGCCTGCGGCACCTGCTGTCCCGCCTCCAGGATCTCCAACTGCCGGGGGGTGAAGCGACGCCATTCCTCGATCACCTCGGCGTGGCTCCGGCCGCGGCGCTCGTCGACCCTCATGTCGTGGTAGCGCTCGCGGTTCTTGGGCCACGACGGATCCGGGGCAGGAGGGTCGACGGCCTCATGAGCGAGGGCGCCCAGGTGGGCGAGCACGTCGATGACGCGCCAGCCCGCACAGGCCGATGGAGACTCCCATCCGCGGTCGTCCACCAGAGGCGCGATCTCCGACAGCTGCTCGCTGCTGCGCCGCGCCGAGGCGACACCCTCTCGACTCATCAGCCTTTTCCCTCCACGCGGACTCCTCGCGGCAGGCCACCGCACGAGCCTCCTGCCGGTGTCACGCTGCCGGCGCCCGACGGGACATCCGGTACGTCGCTGCCACGTCCGCCCGGCCCAGACCGTTGCTCACTGCCAACTGCAGCCGATCACGCACCACTTCGACGATTCCGAGCTTCAGCCCCGCATCCCGCGCCGCGTCGGCGATCAGCCCGGCGTCCTTGGCCGCCGCCTCCAGGGGGAAGGAAGGGGTGTCGAGGTCATCGCTGATCATCTTCGGGCCCTTGGACTGCACGTAGGTGCTGTTCAGCGCGCTGCCGTTGATGACGTTGATCAATTGGCGCGGGTCGACACCCAGGCCCTCGGCGAGTGCCAGGGCCTCGGCGACACCCTCGACGGTGGTCAGCACCCAGGAGTTGTAGGCGAGCTTGAGGCTGCTGGGCTGGCTGATCGCGTCGAGCCAGACGGTGCGCGTGCCGACGGCGTCCAGCACTGGTTGGACGCGCTCGCCCGCGCACATGTCGGACGCGGCGGCCAGGATGGTCAGGGTTCCGGCGACCGCCGGTTCCTTCGTGCCGAGCAGTGGCGCCTCCACGTAGGCCACGCCCATCGCGGCGGCCTTGTCCGCCAGGCGCCGGCTCCCTTCGGGCGAGACGGTGCAGCACTGCAGCCACACGGCGTCCCGGTCGATGCCTTCGCGGGCCTGGTCGATGGTCTCGGCGACGATCCGTTCGTTGGCGAGGATGGTCAGCACGACCTTCGCTCCCCGGCACGCCTCGGAGGGGGTTGCGCAGACGATGGCGCCGACCTCGGCCAGCGCCTCGGCGGGCTCGCGGCTGCGGTTCCACACCCGCAGTTCGAGCCCCGCGGCGGCAATGTTCCTGGCCATCGCGTCGCCCATGGTGCCGATCCCTAGCACCGCCACGACGGGGCGCCCGTGTCCCCTCGGCCCGGTGTCGCGTGTGTTCATGGAAATCCTCCGCGTCAGCGTCCCGATGCCCTGCGGCTCAGGCGCTCTGGCCGATCCATACCGTCTTGGCGTTCATGAACTCGCGCATGCCCAGGTCGGACAGCTCCCGTCCGTAGCCGCTGCGCTTCACGCCGCCGAAGGGGATCTCCGGGTAGCTGGTGGTGTTGCCGTTGATGAACGCCATGCCGGACTGCACGTCGCGGACGAACAGCTCACGCTCAGCGGGATCCTCGCTCCACAGGTTCGAACCGAGTCCGTACGGGTGCCCGTTGGCGATTTCGAGGGCCTCCTCCAGCGAGGAGACGGTGAAGACCTGCGCGACGGGCCCGAAGACCTCCTCGTGGAACATCTTCATCTGCGGCGTGATGCCGGTCAGCACGGTCGGCGGGTAGAACCACCCCGGCCGGTCGGGCCGCTTCCCACCGGTCAGCAGCGGTCGCGCCCTTGCCGACCGCGTCGTCGACGTACGCCTCCACATCCGCCCGGCCCGACTCGGTGGCGAGCGGACCGATGTCCGTGGCGTCGTCCATCGGGTCGCCGACAACAAGCGCGGCCATCTTCGCGGTGAACTTCTCCAGGAACTGCTCGGCGATATCCTGGTGGACGAAGAAACGCTTGCCGTTGATGCATGACTGCCCGTTGTTCAGGGTCCGCGCCCGCACCGCCACGTCCGTGGCCTGCTTTAGGTCCGTCGAAGGCATCACGATGAACGGGTCAGACCCGCCGAGTTCGAGGACGACCTTCTTGATCTCCTGACCGGCGATGGTCGCCACCGACCGCCCGGCCGGCTCGCTGCCGGTCAGCGTCGCCGCCGCCACGCGGTCATCCCGCAGCACCTGATCCACCCTGCGCGCGGAGATCAGCAGCGTCTGGAACGCGTCTTCGGGGAACCCCGCCTCGCGGAAGAGCTGCTCCATGTACAGGGCGCACTGCGGCACGTTCGAGGCGTGCTTGAGGATTCCGACATTCCCCGCCATCAAGGCGGGCGCCGCGAACCGCATGGCCTGCCACAAGGGCAGGTTCCACGGCATCACGGCCAGCACCACACCGATCGGCTGGTACGTGTACGTCACGAACGTCTGCTTGGCACCCACGCTTTCGGCGTCACCGTGCTGGTCCCGCAGGAACCCCGGACCCTCGGCGGAGTAGAAGCGCAATCCCCGCACGCACTTCGCCACCTCTTCCTGCGCCGCTTTGAGGGTCTTGCCCATCTCAGTCGTGATCATGCGGCTGACGGCGTCCGCGTCCGACTCCAGCACATCGGCCGCCCGACCGAGCCACCCAGCGCGCTGCTCGACACTCGTCAGGCGGTACTCGGCCGCTGCCGCGGCGGCACGGGCGAGCTTCTCGTCCAGTTGCTCCGGGGTGAGTTCGTCGAAGCTCTTGAGAACCTCACCCGTCGCAGGGTCCGTCGTCGCAATAGCCATATATCGACGCTACGACCGCGGGCAACACCCCGCAAAAGCTGGGAACGTAAATATGGACACCCATGCCTTCAGCATCTCGAAGTCCGCGGCCGACCGGATTATCGACCACCTCGGTCCCGCGCTTGCCCTGTGGCCCCGCAGGCGGTTCGCCAAGACACCGTGCTCATCGTGGACGGCACCGTGCGCCACGAGGCGCTTGATGACCGGGCGGGGGTGAAAGGACCCCGCCACCGGACTGTCGCAGCAGTCCGGTTGAAGCTGAGGGCAGCCTGATCCGGGGGACGTCGGTGAGGGTGGGAAGCGGCCCTGACAACGCCGGGACGTGCTGGCACTACCAGACTGTGCGGGTCCGGCAAGCGAGACGAGAAGGTGTACGCGAGGAACCAGTGGTAAAGCTCCGTAAGCGACGAACCGGCTCCAATCTGGTGGATATGGGCTGGGATGCAGCGCGTGACCGCCATTGCAGTCAACTCCGAAGCCGCGTAGTGCCGTCGGTGAGGAGGCCACGATGAAGGACTGCGGCGTAGTCGTGGCGATGCTGCCGGGGCAAGAGCTGGGCACCTCCCTCGTCGACCGGTCATCGAGTGAACGTGGGAACCATCCCCGGTCGCCCTCCAGACCAGGCAGCCGGCCTGGTCCAGGGCAGGCCCGCCGCCGGCCGAGGGCCGCGGGGTGGGGCGGAGGTCCCGTAGTAGTCCGAGCGCGCGAGAGACGCGTCATGGCGAAGTTTGGCCGTCTAACTCGGCGTTGGATCGCTCTCTCAGAGAGTAGAGGTTCGGAAGGAGAAGCCTCTGGACTACCCGCCTTACCTGGACGCGAAAGCGCGAGGGGACAACAGCATGGCGGGAAAACGTGGAGCGTTGTGAAGGCGTTTATAGCGCTGCCGCGCAAAGTCCGTGTGATATGGCGAAGACCAGACTGTTTGAAGCCAAGTTCCCAGGGATGGAAATGTCCCTGGTGGGGCGTTACTCCCACGACTACTACTGGCACTCCCGTCACCGTAAGGCTCGCGCCCCTTAGGTGATCCCGAGTTCCTCTTGCATTGGACGTATCGAGCGTGACGTAGGCGGCCTGTCCGTTCCCTTGAGTGAGCTTGTTGCCCACCGTCCACCAGCCGGAAGGGTTGGGGCGAAGCAAAGGGGATTCGCCTGATGCTCATGGCTCCGCTCCGGGCGTTGTATGTCGGAGAGGCAAGGTACGCGTAATGCAGAGAGCCGAAGCCCTGATGGAGATCATCCATGAACGCGCCAAGAGAGGATTGCCATGGGAGAGGCTGTATCGGCATTTGTTCAACCCGGAGCTGTACTTGCGGGCCTACGGGAAGATCTACCGCAATGACGGCTCTATGACACCCGGCTCCACCCAGGAGACCGTGGATGGCATGAGTCTGAAGAAGATTCAGGCGATAATCGATGCGCTGCGGTATGAGCGATACCGTGGCGAAAACCCCGCGGTCCAGCCAGCGACGGCCCGTTAAGCACCCATCACACCCGCTGCTGATCATCCAGCACGGCATCGGATGCGCGACAAGCAGAGACGCGCGAAGATGGTGATCCGTTATACGGCGGAACGCGGACCATCACGATGTCCGCGTCGGAGGCCCCCTGCCGGTCGACCGCACACGACAATCGCGGCGGCGATGGGTGACGCCTTCCGCACGTCCTCACCGCTCTCAGCCGCCGAAGAGGCCAACTCCACCTTGTACGCCGAGGAAGTGGAAGCACATGACGGTCTCCAGAATCCTGACATCGGGCATGGGCAGACTAGCCCTTGGATTCGCGGTCCTCTCCGCCATGACCGTGATGCCGACTCACGCAGCGGACGATCTCGCCGCGACCCCGACGGGCCAGAAGCCAACCGTGGTGCTCGTACACGGAGCATTCGCCGATGGGTCCAGTTGGAACGCTGTAGTGCAGCGCCTGCAGCAGGACGGCTACCAGGTCATCGCCCCACCCAACACGCTGCGCGGCATACCGCAGGACTCGACGTACCTGAACAGCCTCCTGAAGACCATCAAGGGGCCGATTGTCCTCGTCGGACACTCCTACGCCGGCGAAGTGATCTCACAGGCGGCCGCCGGCGTCGACAACGTCAAGGCACTTGTCTACATCAACGCGATCATGCCGGACAAGGGAGAATCCTTCGCCAGCCTCTCCGGCAAGTTCCCGGCAGCGCCACTCACCAAGGCACTGCGGCAGGTCCCGTTCCGCAACGGTGACGGCACCACGGGCACCGACGTGTACATCCAGCCCGCCAAACTCCACGCCACCTTCGCCCAGGACCTCTCCCAGCAGCAGGCCTCCGTCATGGCATCGACGCAGCGCCCGATCGCACATTCGGCCTTCACCGACAAGGTCACCGAAGCAGCCTGGCGGGACAAGCCCGTTTACGTACTCGTCGGCAAACAGGATCGGGCCATAAACCCCAGCCTCGAACGGTACGAGGCCAAACGCGCACACGCACGCAAGACAGTGGAGATCAACTCCTCACACGTCTCCCTGATCTCCCACCCTCAAGCCGTCACCGATCTCATCCTCAACGCAGCCAACGACACCGGCCACCAGTAGACGAACAGGCATGGCCTCCCACAGCGGCGGGTTGCGGTTCCAGCCGCGGTTCGTGCCGGCAGTAACAACTGCTGACACCTCGCGGACAGCGCCGGCCACGAGGCTCCCAGCAGACTGGCAGCACCTGCTGAACCGGGTCCGGTAGGAATCGGACGAGATCGGAACCTCGCTAGGTTCCTTGATCCTGAAACGGCGGTCGCAGAATGGCGGTGGCGGCAAGTTCACCACAGGCGGGGACCGGGAAGCTGCTGAGGTACTCGATCGAAGTCGGTCTGGCCAGTCTGCTGAGCTACTGGGCGGCCACCAGAATTTGGTCGAGTACTCATCAGCCATACGAGGAAGGGCAACTCGGCGGCATGTGGGCTGCGATTTCTACGATTTTCGTGATCCGGGAATGCAAAAGGAAAAGTGCAACAGCGGCGATGGCTCGCATGTCCGCGACGCTCATCAGCTTTGTACTCTGCCTGGTCTACCTCGCGTTCTTGCCGTTCCAAGCATGGGGACTCGCTCTACTCGTGTGCCTGAGCGTCCTGGTGCCCGGGCTAGTCGGACGCCCAGGCGACGAAGCAACCGCAGCCATCACCACCACTGTCGTCATGGTCGTCGCAGGACTGAACCCGCACGGCGCCTGGAAACAGCCCCTGCTACGTTTGGCGGACACGGCCATCGGCGTAGCTGCAGGCATGGTCACGCTGGTCATCGTGGCTCAGATCGGCAAGTGGACAGGCAGGGGCCGCAGCTCTCATTCGGATCGATCAGTCACGAGTCAGGCCGACTGACTCCTCATGTTTTCGCAAGGCGGGCTGTTCGAACACTGATCGAAAGCGCGGGAAGTCCTCCTCACCGGAAACCATGCGGTCCAGGCCGTCGTCCACATGCACAACCTCGCCCTCGCGTCATGTGCCGACGTACGGGCCGGCATGGGCCGTCCCCAGTACGGCACCGTGCACGGCCGCGGCAGCGGCGGTGCACGCGGCGGCTGCTGTGCCAGGTGTGTGGGCAGCCTGCAGACCGCGACGAGCAAGCGTGCGGTGGCTGCTGGAGGACAACATCGTCCTCGCGCTCACCACGGAGATCGCAAGGCTGAAGAAGCGACTCCGCGACCAGGAGAAGGAACTGCGAGAGGGCTCGCCCAGGCGCACGAGAACCTCGAACTCCGACGCGAAATCGCACGCCGCGGCGGCTTCGTGCCTCCCGCGTAGACCAGCAGCATCGGAGCCTGTTGACCACGTCGCAGCAATCGCAGGAACAGTGCAACCAGGAGAAATACGCCGAGCTCAAGATCAAACCGTCGATAACTTCAGAACTGGCGGATTGGTGGGCATGACTCGCGGCCCAGTGGCGGGCTGATCGCCGCTGGGCTTCGGGTGTCTGGTTCAGGCCGCGGTCTCGATGGGTTGGTGGTGAGCATGTGCCAGATGGCGACGATCACGGAGTGCTCGACGGCGACAAGGGCCTTCATGACGCCGCGGGGGGGAACGAGACGTTTGTAGCGGGAACGATCCTGCCAATGTCGACGTGATCGAGATCCGCGGCAGCGGGGGCTTCCTCAGCCTCACCGCTAGACGGCGGTGTTCAGACTGTGAGGCCTTCGATCGCGACGGGAAGGTGGCGGGGGCCGCGCAGTACGGCGTTGGCGCGGTAGGGCGGCGGGTCCTCGAGCAACCGGGAGAACGTGACCCGGCGGAACAGTTCGGGCACGGCCAGATGCAGTTCGATGCGGGCGAGGGGTGCGCCGAAGCAGTAGTGGATGCCGGTGTAGAAACCCAGGTGCTCGTTGTCCTTGCGGTCGGGATCGAACCGGTCGGGGTCCACAAAGCGTTTGGGGTCCCGGTTGGCCGCGGCCAGCATGAGCCAGACCGGTGAGCCCTTGGGGATGGTGGTCCCGGCGACGTCGATGTCGGCCAGGGCGGTGGTCCACGGGACGAACTGCACCGGGGGCTCGAACCGCAGCACTTCCTCGATGAGCGGGACGGCCAGGTCCGGCTCCTTCTGGAACCGCTCGAGGACGTCGGGGTGGCGCAACAGGGTGAGGGTCGTATTGGTGATCGCGTTGACGGTGGTCTCGTGGCCGGCGACCAGCAGCAGCACCGCGGTGGCCTCCAGGTCTGCCGGTGTCATGTCAGGTGCGAGCGCACTGAGCATCCCCGGGCCGGGGTGGCGGCGCTTCGTCTCGATCAGATCGGACAGGTAGGCGCCCATCTCCTGGCGCGCCCGCTGTCCCTTTTCCTGGCCGTCGCCGCCGCCGGGGCGGGGATCGAGTGACGATGCCAGGGCGTCGGCCCAGCCGTGGAAGCGTGGTTCGTCCTCGCGTGGTACGCCGAGGACCTTGCAGATGGCGGTGACGGGTAGGGGGTAGGCGAAGTCCTCGACAATGTCGACCTGGTCCTTGCCGTCGAAGGCGTCGAGCAGCTCGGTGACGACCTTGGCCAGCTCGCCGCGCAAGCCGTCGAGGAAACTGGGGCTGTGCGGGGGGCCGAACGGCCGGTTGATGGTGTCGCGCAGCCGGTCGTGCACCGGTGGGTCGGTGAAGATGAAGCTGGGCGGCAGGCCTTGGTCCTCCGCGTCCGCTGTGCGGGCGTAGCGGGGCGGGCGGTTGCGGGTGTCGTTGCTCAGCCGCGGGTCGTTGGCCAGGTTCCGCACCTCGTAGTAGGTGCTGACCAGGTAGGTGCCGTCGTCCTCCCGCCTGACCGGTTGCTTGCGCAGTTCCGCGTAGAGGGGGTACGGATCGGCCCGATTGGCGTAGTCGGTGATCTGCGCGGAGAGGGTGCCGGGCGTCATGGTGTCTCCTGAGGGCTCCGGGCCACACAGGGCCGGTGATCAGCCATGCGACGGAACGAACTGGACACGCCGCTCGCTCGGTGAGTGGCCCGTCAGCGTGACGGTGGCCCCGTGGGTGGGCAGGTGGGGGTCGGGGAAGGCCGGGTCGACCGGCTGCAGTGTCTCGGTGCGAAGGTCGACCGTGCGGTAGTCCGGCGGGAACAGCGCGCCTGCCGCGATCTGCTGTTCGTAGAATCCCAGCCACTTGGCGCCGTCGAAGGACGCCGCGGCGATGACGCGGCCGCGGTACCCGTACACGGCTACGAACCGTTCCTCGGCGAGTGTTCCCTGGGCGACGACCAGCTGGTCGCCCAGCGGGGGGACGCCCACGGACTTGATGTTGACGCCGAACTGCGAGGACCAGAACATCGGCAGCCACAGGTGCGGACGGCGCTCCGGGCCTGCGCAGATCATGTTGTGGGCGGCGATCTCGGCCTGTTCGACCGCGTTGCCCCAGTGCTCCAGCGAGAGGAACTGGTAGTCGAACAGCGGGTGGGGGCTGCGTGCGACGTCGCCGGCGGCGTAGATGTCGTCGGTGACGATGCCGTTGACGTCGAACACCCGGCACCCGGCGTCGCACGCAATCCCGCGGGGGCCCGCGGCCAGGCCCGAGCCGGCGAGCCAGTCGGTGTTCCGGATGGCGCCGAGCGAGACGACCGCCACGTCCACGTCGATCGCCGATCCGTCGGAGAGGTGGGCGCGCTTGAGGCGTCCGCCGTAGTCGCCCTCTAGGGCGGTGACACTTATGCCGCAGCGCAGGTCGACTCCCTTTCTGCGTTGCAGCCGGTCCGCGACCGCGCCGATCACTCCGCCGAGTGCGCCCACCAGCGGTGCCGGGCCGCGCTCGGCGACCGTGACCTCAAGGCCCAGCTCCCGGCAGGCGGAGGCGACCTCGGAACCGGTGAAACCGGCGCCGATCACCAGCACGCGGGACACACCCCCGGTCAGCTTCCGGCGCAGGCGTGCGGAGTCGTCGCGGGTGCGCAGCACGAACACGCCGTCCAGCGCGGCCTCTTCCGGGTGGATCCAGGGCCGCGCTCTGGTCCCGGTGGTGATCAGAAGGCGGTCGTAGGGGACGGTGTCGCCGTTGGCCAGGCATACCCGCTTGGCGTCCCGGTCGAGGCTCTCGGCGGCGACGCCCAAAGACCATTCGGCGTCGATGTCGCGCCGCCGCGGCAGCGTGGTGTCCTCGGGCCGTGCCCGCCCGAGCAGCGCCTGCTTGGACAGCGGCGGCCGGTCGTAGGGTTCGTACGGCTCGTCGCCGATCATGGTCAGCGATCCGGTGAAGCCCTTCTCGCGCAAGGTCTCCGCCGCACGCAGCCCGGCAAGCGAGGCACCGACAACGACAATACGGCCCTCCCGCCGCAGGACCTCGACGTCCGTGTCAGCCGACATGGGGCTCTACCCCCTTCGTCGGCTCGTCGGAGTAGTCCACGAGGATCGCCTGCACCGGGCAGGCGGCGGCAGCCTTCTCCACCCGGTCACGCTGCGCCTCGTCGAAGCGAGGGGAGAACAGCAGCGCCTCATCACCGTGCAGGGAGAAGACGTCCGGGGCGAGGAACACGCACTGCGCGAATCCCTGGCACCGGTTGAGATCGACGACAAGCCTCATCTGGAACCCGCTCCCTGCGCGGGCTGCGGTAGCCGCCGGCTCCGCAGCCATCTGCGCTCGGTCCATACGATTAGCGGGCATGCCTCACCATCAGGATCAACCCCTCCGGAGCGGGTTCGCAACGCGAGGCGGTCGCTGGCGAGCCTCGTCCGGCTGACCGCAAGGGGCACCAGGGTCGGCGACGTCACCGAAGCGGACGGGCATGGAGCTGCAACAGCCGTCAAAATGATTCTCGCCGAGGCATCAGCCCCGGAATGGACCCCGATGCACCACGTCGGAACTGCGCGTATCGCCTGGTGGGCGGATGGCGACGACCTTCGCCGAGGGCCCCTCGCTGAGCGGCCCTGCCCGGCGGGCGAACCGACTCAAGTTGAGTGTGGGCATGGGCGATCCTAGGCTGACCAGAGTGGGTGAGTCGTTCAGCCCGGCCTTCAACCGTGTGACCTGTGTAGGTGGTCCTTCCGGAATTATTGACTTGCCTCCTCGCGGGGCCGCGGCTCTCCTCCCGTCCTCGTCGGCCAGGCTCGTCGACGCGGCGCGCAAGCGTGGGCAATCCATCGAGAGCACGCAGGACGGCGTGGCGATGAGCGACTTGGACACGCTGTCGGTGAGCACGGTTCGAGGACTGTGCGGGGACGCACCCCGGGATCCCGATCGGCATGGCATCCACCGAACTCGCCGTGCATGGCGGACAGATTCCTGTCGGCGAATTCGCCCGGGTCCCAGGGCTGGAATCGGACACGCCGAGAAGAGGAGCCGATCGTGACACGCCCGGACAACCACGTGATCGTGCTCTTCGGCGCCACCGGCGACCTCGCAAAGCGGAAACTGCTCCCAGGTCTGTTCCACCTCGCCAGGGCAGGCCTCCTCCCGGACGGCTACCGCATCGTGGGCTCGAGTACCGCTCGGTCCGCGCTCAGCGACGACGCGTTCCGCAAACACGCGCACGATGCCGTCGCCACCTTCGGACGGTCCCAGCCGTCCGGGCCGGAGTGGGAATCCTTCGAGGAGTCACTGTCCTTCGGCGCCGCCCAGCCCGAAGATCCCGGCCCGCTGCTCGCGGCCGTACGGTCAGCGGAGGACTCCCTCGGCGGGCAGGCGCGCAGACTGTTCCACCTGGCCGTCCCACCCTCCGCGTTCGGATCCATGATCGGGATGCTTGGCGACACCGACTTGGCGGAAAACGCGAAGGTGATCGTGGAGAAGCCCTTCGGCACCGACCTCGCCTCCGCGCGAGCACTCAACAAGACGATCCACGCCGTCTTCGACGAATCCCGCGTCTTCCGCATCGACCATTTTCTGGGTAAGGAGTCGGTGGACAACATCCTCGCCCTCCGCTTCGCCAACGGCCTGTTCGAACCCATCTGGAATCGGGACCACATCAGCCACGTGCAGATCGACGTACCCGAGACGCTCGGCCTCGAGGGCCGCGCAGGCTTCTACGAACGTACTGGAGCCTTCCGGGACATGATCGTCACACATCTGATCCAAGTGCTCGGCATCGTGGCCATGGAACCACCTGTCTCGCTCGGCGCCCAGGCACTGCGTGACGAGAAAGCCAAGGTCTTCGAGGCGCTGCGCCCCATCGAACCCGCCCACGTCGTACGCGGACAGTACGAGGGCTACCGTGACGAACCAGGTGTCACACCGGATTCGCAGACCGAGACGTTCGCCGCGCTACGGCTGGAAGTGGACAACTGGCGGTGGGCCGGAGTGCCGTTCCACCTGCGCTCCGGCAAGAACCTCGCACAGCACCGCGAGGTGATCACCCTCGGCCTGCGCGAGCCGCCCCTGAGGATGTTCCGTACCGATCTCCCACACCACGAGAAAAACACGGGCAACAAGATAGTGATCGACTTCGGGGACCCCGGGTGGATCGCGGCCTGCTTCCTCGCTAAGGAACCCGGCCCCACCATGCGACTCGCACCGGCGACGATGACCTTCCGTTACGCCGACTCCTTCTGCCAGAAGCACGAACTCGAAGGCTACGAACGGCTGCTCCTGGACGCCATGCTCGGCGACCAGTCGCTGTTCACCCGGTCCGACGAAATCGAGCACATCTGGGCGGCATCGACCCCCCTGCTCGAGAACCCACCACCGCCCCAGCCGTACGCCGCCGGCTCATGGGGCCCGGACCCGGCCGTCAGCGACCTGATCGCGCCACATCAGTGGCATCTGCCGGACGCCGGTGCCCATGCTTAGCACGGGACGTCCATGAGCGAGCGCGGGCCCCAGGCTGATCTTCGGGAGTTCTTGCGGACTCGGCGGGCTCGTATCACGCCGGAGCAGGCGGGGATTCGTCCGATGCCGGGTGCACGTCGAGTGCCGGGGCTGCGGCGTGAGGAGGTGGCCCAGCTGGCGGGGGTGAGTGTCGACTACTACGTGCGGCTGGAGCGGGGACGCAGCGCGAGTGTGTCCCAGTCGGTGCTGCGGGCCGTGGCCCAGGCTTTGCAGTTGGACGAGGCGGAGCGGGACCACTTGTTCGCGCTGGCCGAGGCGGTCGGGCGACGGCCGGGTGCGGTGGCGGAGCAGCAGGCGCGGGTCGGGCTGGTCCGGGCGTTGGAGAACATCAGCGAGGTCCCGGCGTTGTTGTTGGGGCACCGTCTGGATGTCTTGGCCAGCAACCGTGCCGCCCGTGCCTTGTATCTCGATTTCGACGCCCTGCCGGTTGAGGAGCGGAACATGGCGCGGTACATGTTCTTGAACGAGGCGGCCCGTGACCTGTACGTCGACTGGCACGAGACGGCCCGGGAGATTGTCGGCATGCTGCGCCTGTACGCCAGTCATCATCCGCACGATCCGCAGCTGACCCGACTGGTGGACGAGCTGTCCGCGGCAGACCGGGATTTCCGCCGGTGGTGGGCGGACCACGAGGTGTTCTTGCCCAAGCACGGGGTCAAGCGTTATCAGCATCCGCTGGTGGGGGAGCTGACGCTCGGCTTCGAGGCGTTCACGCCCATGGGGGAGGCGGATCAGACGCTTGGCCTGTATACCGTCGAGCCCGGGTCGACGTCGCAGCAGGCCCTGCGGCGGCTCGTCGACTGACCCGGTGAAGGACTTGGGGGGCAGCCCCTGACGGGTGGCGCTGGGCCTCCCGGTCCCGCGGGGCCCGACATGTGATGACGCCGGGCCCCCTTATGGGTGTCGGACAGCGCTGTCCAGGCTGAGTGGCCAGAGTTACGGCACGCTGTAGCCGCCGTCGACGGGCAGCGCGATGCCGGTGACGAAGCTGGATTTGTCGGAGGCGAGCCAGACCACCGCGTCGGCGATCTCCTCGGCGCGCGCGATGCGACCCAGGGGGTGGGAGGCGCCGAGTGACGCCCGGTACTCCGGGTCCAGATCCGCGATCAGTGGGGTGTCCACCAGGCCGGGACAGACCGCGTTGATGCGGATGCCCTGGTCTGCGACCTCGAGCGCGGAGCTTTTGGTCATGGCGATCTCGGCGGCCTTGGTGGCGGCGTAGCCGGAGAACCCAGGGACGCCGATCAGCCCGGCACCGGAGGACATGTTCACCATCGCGCCCGAGCCCTGGGCCGTCATGTACCGCAGCTCATGCTTCATCGACAGGAACATGCCGCGCACGTTGAGCGCGATCATGCGGTCGAGCAACTGGCTGGAGTAGTCCTTGGTGAGCTGGTACTCGCCGTCGTAGCCCGCGTTGTTCAAGGCGATGTCCAGGCGGCCGGTGCCCGCGGTCGCGTCCTGGACGGCATGCTCGATCTGGGCTTCGTCGGTCACGTCGGCCACGACATAGCGGGCCGAGCCGCCGGCGGCCTCGATGAGGCGGACGGTCTCCTTGAGGGTATCGGTGGTGCGGCCGGCGACCGTGACCAGTGCTCCGTCGGCCGCCAGGGCCAGGGCGGATGCACGGCCGATACCGCTGCCGCCGCCGGTGACGAACGCGGTCTTTCCTGCAAACTGCCGAGTCATTGCTGTGTCTCTTCGCTCGTTCAGGGATGGTTGTCAGAGGGCCGGGCGGCCGGATGTCAGACGGACGCGGTGCCCTGGACGATGACCTCGCTGACGTTGACGTCGTTCGGCTGGCCGATCGTGTAGCCGATGGCCTCGGCGATCGCCTTGGCGTCGATCCCGACGTCCTGGAGCGCGGTGCGCACGGCACCCTGCAGTTGGTCGTCGCCACCGGACTGGGTGAGCTCGGTGCGGGTGAGGCCGGGGCTGACGAGAGTGACGCGCAGGTCGGTGCTCTCCTTGCGCAGCCCGTCGGAGATGGCACGGACGGCGAACTTGGTGGCGCAGTAGACGACTCCGGTCGGGTCCGAGCGGTACGCGGCGGTGGAGGCGACGTTGATGATGTGGCCGGACCGGCGCTCGTTCATGGCGGGCAGGACGGCCGCGATGCCGTGCAGCACCCCGCGCAGGTTGACGTCGATGGTCTGGTTCCAGTCGTCGATACGCAGGTCAGCCATGTAGGACAGCGGCATCACGCCGGCGTTGTTGACCAGGACGTCGACGCGCCCATGCCTGGCGATCGCACCGTCGACGAAGGCCTTGACGCTGTCGAGGTCGGTGACGTCCAGTTCCGCGTAGTCGGCCTCGTGGCCCGCGTCGGTGAGCTCGGTGGCCAGCTGCTTGAGGCGGTCCGCGCGGCGGGCGCCCAGGACGACGGTGTGGCCGCAGGCAGCCAGGTGGCGAGCGGTGGCCTCGCCGATGCCGCTGGACGCCCCGGTGATGAGGACGACCTTGTTGCCGGGGGTGGGGTTGCTCATGGTTCTTCCCTTAGATGGATCCTCCGGCCCTGACGACCGGAGCGGGGACACCTCCATGAGGCCAGAGGAGAAGAAGGCCAGGTAGAGGCCCCTTCAACCCGGGGCACGCGCTACGGAGGGTCTGCCAGACCCCCGTAGCATGAGCCCGCGGCCCCGGGGCCGCGCGCCCCGGGGCACTGTGCGGCGTGTCCGCGCCGCCGCTACCGCCTCGCCCTCACCACCGCCGGCCGCCGGGTCGTGCACAGCTTGCGGAACGACCGCGCCGTGGCGGACCGCAATTCACCAGCTGGATAGGCAAGTACGGCACGATGCCCGACGCCCGTGTCACCCTCACCGATGAGCAGGACGACACCGTGTTGACGACCTGGTCGGACGAGCCGTAGGCGGCTGCCATCCTGTTCGATCCTCCGCCGACACCGCGACGAGGTCCCCCGGCTGTCGACACGGCGGAGCTAAGGGCAGTCGTGCTCTGCTGTCCGCGCTGTCCATATGCGGCGCCTTGCAGGCGGAAGGTGCACATTGGACATATGCACCTTGAGCAGCGCTCTGCCTTCACTTGGCAGCGGCGGCACGCCAGCCGAGCGCTGGTGCTGCTCCCCATCGGGCTGATCATTACGATCACCGTGGTGGACATCCAGACTCCGGAAACCGTCCACCTCGGTCCGCTGCTCGTGGTAGCTCCTGCCATCACCGTGGCGTTCGGGGGGGCGTGGCTGACCGGGCTCATCGGTGCACTGGCCGTGGCGGCTCAGGTAGTCATCGCCGTGTTCCACGGGGGCCTGACCACGCCCAACCACATCTGCCAGATCACCGGGCTTGCAATCCTCTCGATCTTGGCCGTGATCGTCTGCCTGGTGCGTGACCGGCGCAGGGCGGAGCTCGCCCAGGTGCGATCCGTTTCCGAGGCCGCACAGCGGGCACTGCTACGCCCGCTGCCCCGCCGGCTCGGCTCCCTACACCTCTCGTGCATGTACCTGGCTGCCGCGAAAGAAGCCTGTATCGGCGGTGATCTGTACGCCGTGGCTCGCACGGGCGACCGCACTCGCGTGCTCATCGGCGACGTCAGAGGAAAGGGACTGGCCGCAGTCGGTGAGGCGGCCGCGCTGATGGGCGCATTTCAAGAGGCCGCCCACCAGCACGACACGCTACCGGCCCTCGCCGGCGCCCTGGATCGCAGCGCGAGCCGCTACTCCGCCCAGTTCCTGGGGTCAGACGACGAGGCTGAAGAGCACTTCATCACCGCGCTGCTGCTGGACATCCCCGACCACGGCTCTGTGGCGCGGCTGACGTGCTGCGGGCACCCGCCACCGCTGCTCATCAGCCAGGGGAAGGTGACGAGTGTCCCGAGTTCCCCAGCGCCGCCCCTGGGCCTGTGCGGGCTGGCACAGGACATCCGCACCTCTCACACGTTCTCGTTCGATGCCGGTGACACACTCCTGCTGCACACCGACGGTCTCGTGGAGGCCCGCGACAGCAGCGGGACCTTCTACCCACTGGAAGAACGACTCGGCCTGTGGACCAAGTGCCATCCCGACACGCTCATTGAATACGTCCAGCGGGATCTCTTGGCCCACACCGGCGGGGCCCTCCCCGACGATGCCGCCATCCTGGCCGTACGACGAACGGGAATGACGCACGCCGGACACCTTGGCGGCGAGCTGGTCGGCAGCGACGGCCGCCCGATGGCTGACCTGAACCGCCATGAGCACGGGATGGTCTAGGTACGCCCCTAAAGGGAGGTCGTCCTCCGCGTGCCGCGCGGCCTTCTTTACGTCGGCCTCGATCTCGTTCCGCGGCTGCCCCTCCGCCTCGGCATGCTCAGTGACGGCGGCCTGCAGATCGCGGGCGAGGTCGCGTTAGGCGCGCCACGCGGTCTCGTATGTCGCGCTCTGAGACTCGGTCCACTCGAACTGTGCGGGCGGCCCGTACTGGTCGCGTAGCTCCAGGACCCGGTTGTGCGCCTGGTCGGCGGCACGCTGCATCTCCACGAGTTCTTCACGAGTGTCTGCCACGCGCACGGATCCTATGACGGGCGTACGAACGCCTCCGCCTCGACTCGCGAGACGGGAGCACCAGAGCGCGCGGACCATCGGACGGGGCCGCAGATCATCTTGTACGCGGCGAGACGATGTCCTCGATTGAGCGGACCTCACTGTGCGGATACAACCTACCTCAGGCCGCCGCACTCGCCGGCCGGGCCCCCCTGGGCACCCGCCAGCTCCTCCTGGTCAACCTCCTCACCGACATGCTCCCCGCCCTGGCCCACCGCACCACGGCCGCTAGCACCACCGCGATGGACCAGCCCGCCCCGCCCTCATGGGACCCGCCCTGGCCCGGTTGCTGGCCATCCGCGGCACCACGACCACCCTGGCCGCGACCGTCGCCTGGCAGACCGGCCGGTTCACCGGCCGTGCCCGCCGAGCCGACACCATGGGCCTGGCAGCTTTGATCACAGCCCAGCTCGGCCAGACCCTCATCACCGACTGGCGCAGCCCCCTCGTCCTGGCCATCACCGCCCTCCCCACGACAGCCCTCCTCACCGTCGTGCAGACACCAGGACTGAGCCACTTCTTCGGATGCACATCCCTGGGGCCCTTTGCCTGGGCCACCGTCGCCGCGAGCGCTACCACGGCCACCCTCACCGCCGCCATTGCGCCCCGGCTGCTCACCCCCACCAGCCCACCGACGCGCACTTCCCCCGCATGACCGCCCCCTGCACTGCCAGGCCCCTATCCACCAGCCATCGGGACAGATCAATGCGTCTTCACTCCAGGGCCGACCTTTGCAGGAATTAGCGATCATCGTCCGAGCAAGATCACGTCGGTGGCACCACGTGCGGGCACGTCACGCCGAGATCACACGCCCGTCCTGGGGCAGGATCAACAACCACCGCACGGTCTACGGGGCTTGCACCGGGCCGGACTGGTCCCAGCCAGGGATCATCTCCTCGCGGTGGACGTCCTCGGCATGGACCTGCTCGCCGCAGGTCTCGCAGACGGCGTGGGTGATGAGTTCGTGGTCCCGGTGCCGGAGCAGAACGGGTGGCGCAGTGACGGCCCAGCGATCGATCCCCTCGGCGGCTGGCGCTCCCAAGGGCTCGTTCTACAACCACTTCGCCAGCAAGGAGGAGAGCGCCCTCGAGGCGTTGAGCCGCTACGCCGCCGGATTGCGGTTCGAGATCCTCGTCGCACCCGGACGTCCTGCGCTGGAGCGGCTTCGGGCGCACTACGAGTTCCTGGGCGCGGACACCGTCGACAGCGGCTTCGCCCGCGGATGCCTGGTCGGCAACCTCGGCGCCGAGGTGGCGG
>NZ_MUBM01000040.1 GCF_002154505.1 Streptomyces carpinensis
CGGGCCGTACACCAGCAGGGGCCACCAGGACGCGATGCCGTCGTGCATGCGGGGCATCGCGACGACGCGCAGCGGATCGTAGGCGACCACTCCGCCGAAGAAACTCACCGAGGAGGCGATCACCGCGGCCAGCGCGGCGATGAGATGGCTGGCCGTGCGCAGCACGTTCGGGCGCCTGCGTTCACGGACCTTTCGGTGGCTTCGGGAGACGTCCCTCAGCGGAGGCAGTGCGGCCGTGATCTCCTGCAGGTTCTCCAGGGGGGTCTTCCCGGTCCGCGACGCGGGCGGAGTGGGTGAAGCGGGTTGAGCAGGGGCGGAGGGTGGGGTGTCCGACGTGTCCGCCGTTGGCGGCTCGTCGAACTGTGTCTCGGCGCGGACCGTCTGCGGCTCGTCCCGGGCCGGGGGAATCCTCGGCCACTGCTGCCCCTCCATCGCGTCCTGGAGCATGAAGGCCAGTTCCTCGGCGGGGTCCCACGCCGAGTCCGGCGGCACCAGGGGCCCCGAGAAGAACTGCGTCGGCGCCCGGTGCCGGCCGGTGCCGCGTCCGGTTCCGTCGAATCCGCCGGTATACGGGTATTCAGCGTGCGGACGGTCGGTATGCGGCTGATCCGCGTACGGTTGATCCGCGTACGGTTGACTCACGTACGGGTGATCCGCATCGGGGTGATCCGCATAGGGATAATCGGTGGAATATCCGGGACGTCGGTCGATACGTTCGTCATACATGAAGCGACCCGGCTATTCCGGTCGCGGTACGGCGGACCGGCCTTCCGAGCCCACCCACCGGCGGGCGAGGTCGGCTTCCAGCGCGCTCATCGCGTCCAGGAAATCCCGCAGCAACGGTTCGGTCTCCTCGAGCGCGACCGGGAGATCCCCCCTGGTCAGGGTCCCGTTGACGCTGCCCGGCGCGTGCACGGGAGCGGGCAGATAGCTGTAGGGCCCCAGCGCCACCCCGTGTCCGGCACTCGCGATCTGTCGCTCCCGACCCGCGAACAGACCGAAGTACCCTTCCCTGGTTGCCTTAGTCATATCCCAACTAACGCCACCCGACTTCCCCGGATGCGCGGCAAACGGGTGAAGGAATTCCCTGATTAGACCTACATGTGCGATCGGATGGTTCATCCGTCCGGCCGAAGAGGCGCACGCCCGTGGCACGGTAAGGCAATTTCGCGATATCGGCTCCAACGCAATGGAATACGCGAAGTTACGGGACGGGTGGAAGAGAGCCCCGGTCGGGCCAACCGGCTAGCGCAGGATCCGCACCTCCCGCGACGCGCTCACCTGGTCCAGCTCCGACACGCGCACCGTCGCCTTCGCGGTCCAGGTGCCGGGGATCGGGAGGTTGAGGGAGTCGGTGCCCCAGTAGCCACCCCTGTCGGTGAGCCGGGCGTCGATCGGGCCGATCTCCCGGGCCTGCAGGGACAACGACAGACGCAGCTCGGGGACGGTGGACAGGCCACCGTCCGGGCCGAACACCACCGCCTCCACCGCGTTCTGGCCCACGCGCCCCGGTTCCCAAGTGATCTGCACCGTGCCGCGACCGCCGGGGGTGCCGGTGTCGAACGGGATCGTGGTGACGGCGGCGCCCGGGATCCCGGCGGCGGGTGCGGTTCCGGCCGCCTCGGCGGCGGCGCGGCCCGGCAGCGTGCCGCTCAGCACCGTACTGACCACCAGGACCGCGATGGCCACGGCGGCCTCGGCGAGTACGGAGCGACGCAGCGCGCGACGGCAGCCGCCCGACGCGGACGAGGGGTCGGATGACGAGTCCGATGACGGGCCGGGGGAATCGGAGGGTCGAGCGGAGGGCGGGGCTGACGGTGGCACGGGTTCCCGGGCCGTGGGGAGCGACAGGCCGCCGACCTGCTCCGGGGTGCGCTCCAGGGCCGTCGGCTGCGACGCCTCTTCCCGCACCGCCGTCCTCCCGGCCCCCCGCGTCCTCCCCGCCTTCTCCGCCCTCTCCGCCGTCACCAGCCGCGCGGTCCAGCGGCGCGAACGCCCCGCCGCGGCCAGCAGCAGTGCGACGGCGGCCAGTTTGACCAGCAACAGCCGTCCGTACGTCGTGTCGGTCAGCGCGGCCCAGGAGCCGAGGCCGCGCCAGGACTGGTAGAGGCCGGTGACCACCAGGACGGTGACGGCGAGGAACGCGACACGGGAGAACCGGGCCACCGTCGCGCTCGGTCCGGAGCCGTCGCCAGTGCCCCGAGGGTCCGCCGTCGCACCCTGGAGGGTCGTCAGAAGGGCCATCAGGCCGCCGAGCCACACGGCCATCGCCAGCAGGTGCAGCACCGAGGACGTCATCGCCAGGGGGACCTGGATGCCGGCCGAGGCGTGATCGGACGCGGCCCAGGTCAGGGCCAGGGCGAGAGCCAGGGCAGTGCCCATGGCCAGCGTCGTGAGCGCGGCCTGCCCCGCCCCGCGCCGGTACAGCCGTACGAGGAAGGCGGCCGTCGGTGCGAGCAGGGCCAGGCGGGCCAGCAGCACCAGGCCCGGTCGGGTGGTCAGGGTGTGGGTCAGGGCCGGGACGTCGAGTGCCGACGCCGGGCCTGCGCCCGTCTCGTACGGTGCCCGCAGCACCAGCAGGACGACGGTGGACCCGAGCAGCGTCCACCAGCCCGCCGCCAGCGGCCGGCGCAGCGGACCCGGGTCCGGCGGGCGGCACAGCAGCACGAAGGCCGCCGTGCCGATGAGCAGGGCGGCGGCACCGTAGGCGGCGTAGCGGGCGAGCTCGTGGAGACCGCCGGTCACCGGGTTCTCGTTCCGGCCCGTGCCGATCGCGGCCGAGGTCGGGGACGGTTTCCCCACGGAGAAGGTGAAGGCGCCGGAGACCGGGTGGCTGTCCGCCGACACCACTCGCCACGCCACGGTGAACGTGCCCTGGCCCAGCCCGGCCGGGAACGCGACCTCGGCCGTGTCCGGGTGGTCGGGCGCGTGCCGGGCCTCGCCCGTGTGCACCCGTCTGCCCGCCGGGTCGAACAGGCGGAAGGAGTCGTCGAGCAGCCCGACGGACTCGGAGAAGGCCAACGTCACGGAGTCCGGCGCGGACTTGAGGACGGTTCCGTCGGCGGGGTCGCTGGAGCGCAGGACGGCGTGGGCGGACGCCGGGCCCGCACCGCCGAGGACGAGCAGGAGCAGTACGGCGCCGAGCAGCGCCAGCCGTCGGGTCACGTCACTTCTCCGTCTCGGGACTTGCCGGCCTCCCGATACGTACGCACCCCGACGGCACATCACTCACCGGTCGGTGACGGTTTTCCCAGCTGGGTCGGGAAAGACCGTCTCACGGGAGAGGAAGGCGAGTTGGGCGTGCTTCTCGGGCAGGTACACGTCGGGCAGGTCGATCTCCGGCAGGACGACGACCGGCCCGCGTTCGAACCCCTGCCGGAGGAAGCGGGCGATGGCCTTGTCGTTGCGCACGTCGGGGTCCACCACGACCCGCCTGCGGTCCAGGCCCAGCAGGAGGTGGGTCAGAACGGCGTGCAGCAGGGCCGCCGTCCAGCCGGGGCGACGGCCGTCCGGACCGGCAGGCGCGAGCAGCAGGTGGACGCCGATGTCGCCGGGGCGCACCGGATAGCACTCGCTCACGCGGTCGGCCTCCGGCTCGTACGTCTGGAGCAGAGCGGCCGGGGTGCCGTCCTTAACCACCAGGAAGGCGTGGTGGGTGCCGAGGGTGTCCATGTGGGCGTAGACCTCGGCGACCTGCCGTTCCGTCAGGCCGGTCATGCCCCAGAAGGCGGCGCGTTCCTCGCTCACCCAGCGGTGGACCGTCGCGGCGTCGGCGTACGGGTGCAGGGGCTGGACGCGTACGGTGCCGAATCCGTCGACGACCTGCTCGTGGACGGGTTCGCGCTCGGGGGCGTACGGCTCGGGCATCAGATGTCGGTCTCCTTCGTCAGGCGGGCCCAGTCGGTGACGACCGGGACGAGGTCTCCGGCGGTCCACAGGGGGAGCTGGTCGTGGTGGTGGGGCGCGTCGGGGACGCCGTCGGCGCCGAACGGCACCACCCAGCGGCTGTTCTCCCGGTGGGCGAGGTCCCAGACGTAACGGGCCACCGGTCCGCGCGCGGCGCGGTCGGTCAGCCCCGGCACGGCCGAGGTGCACAGCACGCAGTCGTGGTCGCCCGCCAGTCCGGGCTCGTCGTACCGCGACCCGGCGCCCTCGAGTGCCCGCCAGGCGGCGAGACGGTGCCGCTCCCCCCACGTCGTGGTGGGCCGGATCGCCACCTCCTCCACGGCCGCGCGCACGATCGCGGAGCGGTCGATGCCGTACAGGTCCTCGGCCCTCAGGAGGTTCTCCAGGGCGTGACCGATGCGCGGGACGAGGGCCAGCCAGGGGAGGAACACCTCGGGGTAGGCGGGTGGTTCGGCGAGCGCGGCGAACACGGGGTGGGCGGCCAGGCGGCGTACGACGGCCGTGCGCACCGCCGCGTACGCCCCGGCGTCCTCGCTGTTCGCGTCCATGTGGCGGTCCCAGCGCAGGAGGCGGTCCCGCAGACGGGCCGCGGCGGGCGTCAGGCGGTCCAGGGCCGCAAGGTGGTCCAGGAGCGGTGCGGCGGAGGCGAGGTGGGTGTCCGTGTGGATCGCCGGCATGTCGTCGGCGGACCACAGGGCCCGCTCGGCGAGCCGGGCGTGGATGCGGTCGGCGCGGTGCGGCGGCGCGAACTCGACGCCGAGCGGGGCGGCGGGGCCGCGCTGGTTCGCCATCACGGCGACACCGTCGGTCAGTCCGGCGCGGGGCGGCTCGTGCCAGCCCTGCCAGGCGTGCCCGGCCTCCCAGGCGGGAACCAGGCGCAGGCGGTTGTCCCGGGCGCGCAGCGGCACCCGGCCCGCGACCCGGTGCAGCACTCCGCCCTCGGTGTCGGCGGCCAGAACGACGTTGACCGGCTCGGCCCAGGCGTCGAAGGCCCGGTCGACGTCCCCGACCCGGCGGGCGCGCAGGAGCCGCAACAGCGCACCGAACCCGAGGTCACCGCTCACGCGGGGCGGATAGCGGAGACTCAGCGCGACGGGAGGCGCGAGCGGATCGCCCGGGACCGGGGGGCCGTCCGACCACCGTGGGCCATCGGGTCCCCGCCGACCGTCCATCCCCTGCGGGTCGTCCAGCCTCTGTCTGCCTTCCGGCTCCTCAGGGGCCTCCAGATCCTCCAGGTCCTCCAGCGCGACCTGGCCCTCCAGGCCCTCCAGGCCGTCCAGCCTCCGAGGCGCGTCCGATCCCCGCAGGCCGTCCAGGCCGTCCACGCCGTCCAAGCCCTCCGGGCCGCCCGCGATCACGGGGCCGCGGTCGGTCTCGATGATCTCCACCTCGATCGGGGCCTCGCCCGCGATCTCGACGGTCTCCGTGTGGCGGGCGGCGCGGTGCCAGGTGCCGTCGGGGCCGAGCGCCTCGATCCCGGCGCCCGTCCGCCGCAGACGTTCCCGGTAGAGGTCCTGGTAGTCGGCCATGGCGTTGGTGATCGCCCAGGCGACCGTGCCGGTGTGGCCGAAGTGCGCGATCCCCGGGACGCCCGGGACGGCGAGGCCGACCACGTCGAACTCCGGGCAGGCCAGGCGTATCTGCTGGTAGACACCGGGGTCCTCGACGAAGCGGTGCGGGTCGCCGGCGAGCAGCGCCTGCCCGGTGACCGTACGCTCGCCGCTCACCAGCCAGCCGTTGCTGCCGGAGGTCACGGGGCCGTCGGTGGCGAACAGGTCCACGGCGCCCGGCCCGAGATGGCATACGACGTGCTCGCGCCACAGCTTGGCCGGGAAGCCGGCGAAGAGAATGTGTGCGCCGAGCCAGACGCCGAGGGGGTGCCAGGGTTCCCAGCGGCCGGGCGCGAGGCCGGTCCTCGCGAACTCGGGGGCGCGCCGGGCGCCCTCGGCGAGACCGTCGTTGACGCCGTCGGTGTACGCCCGCACCCAGTCGGCCGTCTCGGGGTCCTGCCGCTCCAGCGCCGCGAAACAGCGTCCGGCGGTGTCGGCGAGGCGGGCGCGCCGGGCGAAAAGGTCCCAGGCTAGGGCGGTGGCGCCGAGGAAGGAGGCAGAGGTGCCCTGTGTCCGGTGCCGCTCGACCTCCACCTGCCAGGCGCGGTCGAGGGCCGTGACCCGGCCCTGGGCACGGGCGAGCGCGCGGGGGCTGCCGGCACGCAGGTGCGGGATGCCCCAGTCGTCGCGGTGGACCTCGGCGGTCGTCGTTCCCTCCCCGCCC
>NZ_MUBM01000400.1 GCF_002154505.1 Streptomyces carpinensis
GCGGTAGAAGCGGTCGAAGACGCGGATCAGGTCGCCCGCGGCGATGCCGGGCCCGCGGTCGAGGACCTCGACGCGGACCGTGCCCGGCCGGGCGGGCCCGGAGACGGCGATCTCGATGGGTTCCGTGCCGCCCCGGTCGAACTTCGCGGCGTTCTCGACGAGGTTGGAGACCGCCCGCTGGAGCATGGCGGGGCGGCCTTCGGTCGTCGTGTCCCCGCTCGCGCGGACCACGATGTCGCGTCCGGTGCGGCGGCGGGCGAGACCGGCCACGTCCTCGGCGATCTCGGCGAGGTCGACGCGCTGCGGCGGCTCGGCGTCGGACTGGCCGGCCGCGAGGTCGACCAGCTCGTTGACCAGGTCGGTGAGTTCGCGGGCCTCCTGGGTGAGGTCGGCGACCAGGTCCTCGCGGGTGTCGGGCGGCAGTTCGTCGATGCGGCGCAGCAGTGAGATGTTCGTACGCAGGGAGGTCAGCGGCGTACGGAGCTCGTGTCCGGCGTCCTGGACGAGGCGGCGCTGGTCCTCCTCGGACTGGGCGAGGCGGCCCAGCATGCGGTCGAAGGAGCGGCCGAGGCGGCCCACCTCGTCGTAGCCGGTGACGGGTACCTGGATGCCCAGCTGCCGGGTGCGGGCGACGGCCTCGGCGGCGGAGGTCAGGGCCACCAGCCGGCGGGTGATGCGCCGGGCCAGCCACCAGCCGCACAGGCCGGCCGCGATGACCACGACGCCCATCAGGATCAGCGTCCGCTGCTGCAACGCCCGCAGCAGGTCCTCGGTGTCGCTGAACTCCTGGGCGACCTGCACGGCGCCCCTGCCGTCGCCGAGCGCGACCGTCGCGATGCGGTACACGTCGTCGGCGACGACCACGTCCCGGTACTCGACGGTCTTCCCGGCCGCGGCGGCGGCCGCGGTCGCCCGGTCGTGCGCGGTGACGGGCAGCTGCGGGCTGCCGTGGTCCACGATCTGCCCCCGGTCGCCGAGCACCTGCACATCGGTGCGGCTGGGCCGGACCACCTCGTGGCCGGGGCGGGAGGAGGAGAAGTCCTCGGGCGTACGGTCGTAGCGCCGCACCTCGTCCTGCACGTCCTGCACGACCTGCGTGAACACCGACTGCTGGTCCACCCGCACCAGGCGGGCGGCGGAGTTGTACGACAGGATCCCGACGAGAATCGTGACGGCGGCGGTCACCACGGCGAACGTCACCGCGAACGTGGTCCGCAGCGACGTCAGCCGGGGACGACGCGGCCTGGCCGGCAGCCGCGCCAGGCGGCCCACTCAGTCCTCCCGCAGCACGTAACCCACCCCGCGCACGGTGTGGATCAGCTGGGGCGCGCCCGGCTCGTCGAGCTTGCGGCGCAGATAACCGACGTACACGGCGAGGTTCTTGGAGCCGGGGCCGAAGTCGTAGCCCCAGATGCGGTCGTAGATGGTGGAGTGGTCGAGGACGATCCCGGCGTTGCGGACCAGCAGTTCGAGGAGTTCGAACTCGGTGCGGGTCAGCTCCAGTTCGCGGGTGCCGCGCCACACCCGGCGGGCCTGGAGGTCCATGCGGATCCCTGCTGCCTCGACCTGCCGCACGGGAAGCTGCGGCTCCTTCGTGGGCGCGTCCTCGGCGGGCCCCCCCACGGTGGCCGGGGTGGTCCGGCGCAGCAGGGCGCGCAGCCGGGCGAAGACCTCCTCGACGTCGAACGGTTTGACGACGTAGTCGTCGGCGCCGGCGTCCAGGCCGGCGATCCGGTCGGCGGTCTCCACGAGGGCGGTGAGCATGAGGATCGGGGTGCGGTCGCCCTCGGCGCGCAGCACGCGGCAGACCTGGAGCCCGTCGATGCCGGGCATCATGACGTCCAGGACGAGCACGTCGGGCGGGGTCTTGTGGGCCTGTGCGAGCGCCTCGACGCCGTCGGCGACCGCCATCACCTCGTAGCCCTCCAGGGTCAGGGCCCGCTCGAGGGCATGGCGGATGGCGCGGTCGTCTTCGGCGAGCAGCACAGTCTGAGGCACGCGTCCAGTTTGCCAAGGCCACGGCGGTGCAAGCCGGGCGAGCGGGGCTACGATCACCCTTTTTACCCGGCTCTCACCGACTCAGGCGCAACCCGGAGGGGCCGCCTACCGTCCTCTCACCGTCTGCCGCCGCCGTCCGCGTCACCGGTCGGGTACGCGGCGCGGCCGGCGGCACCCCGCACGGCGCCGCCTCAGGTACGCAGCGCGGCGAGCTGCTCCTCGAAGGGCACGACCGTCAGGTCGTCCGCCTTGGGCTCCGGGCCACGAGGCCCCGGCGGGCGCCCCGACAGCCCGGTCATCAGCGCCGCCAGCTCCCCGGCCGCCCGCTCGATCCGCTCCGGCAGCCCCTGCGCGCCCCAGTCCTCCGAGGCGGCGTAGACGCCGGTGGGAACGACCACGGCCCGCAGATAGGCGAAGAGCGGGCGCAGGGCGTGGTCCAGGACCAGGGAGTGCCGGGCCGTGCCGCCGGTCGCCGCGACCAGCACCGGCTTGCCCGCCAGCGCGTCCTTGTCCCACGCCCCGAGCACGTCGAAGAAGGACTTGAACAGCCCGCTGTACGACGCCGAGAACACCGGAGTGACGACGATCAGCCCGTCCGCGCCCGTCACCGCGTCCAGCGCCGCCTCCAGGGCAGGGCCGGGGAAGCCGCTGGTGAGGTGGTGCGCGATCTCCACGGCGAGGTCGCGCACCTCGATGACCTGGACGTCCGCCGCGGTGGGTCCGGCCACCGCGGCGGCCAGCCGGTCGCCGAGCAGGCGGGTGGAGGACGGGACGCTCAGCCCCGCCGAGACGACGACGAGCTTCATACGGCGCTCACCTCCTGGGAGCCCTCCGCCTTCTGGGAACCCCTCGCCGCGGCCAGCAGCGAGGCGTGGGTGGGCGCGTCCGGCACGTCGGCCGGGCGGCCCTTGGCGAACTCCTGGCGCAGCACCGGCACGACCTCCTCGCCGAGCAGGTCGAGCTGCTCCAGCACGGTCTTCAGCGGCAGCCCCGCGTGGTCCATGAGGAACAGCTGGCGCTGGTAGTCGCCGGCGTACTCGCGGAAGGAGAGCGTCTTGTCGATCACCTGCTGCGGGGAGCCGACGGTCAGCGGTGTCTGGTCCGTGAAGTCCTCCAGGGAGGGGCCGTGGCCGTAGACCGGCGCGTTGTCGAAGTAGGGGCGGAACTCGCGCACCGCGTCCTGGGAGTTCTTCCGCATGAACACCTGGCCGCCGAGCCCGACGATCGCCTGCTCCGGCGTGCCGTGCCCGTAGTGGGCGTAGCGGCTCCGGTACAGCTCGACCATCCGCTTGGTGTGGTCGGCGGGCCAGAAGATGTTGTTGTGGAAGAAGCCGTCGCCGTAGTACGCGGCCTGCTCGGCGATCTCCGGGGAGCGGATGGAGCCGTGCCAGACGAAGGGCGCCACGCCGTCCAGCGGGCGGGGCGTGGAGGTGAAGCTTTGCAGGGGGGTGCGGAACTTGCCCTCCCAGTCGACCACGTCCTCGCGCCACAGCCGGTGCAGCAGGGCGTAGTTCTCGATGGCGAGGTTGATGCCCTGCCGGATGTCCTTCCCGAACCACGGATACACCGGGCCGGTGTTGCCGCGGCCCATCATCAGGTCCACCCGGCCGTCGGCCAGGTGCTGGAGCATCGCGAAGTCCTCCGCGATCTTCACCGGGTCGTTGGTGGTGATCAGCGTGGTGGACGTGGACAGGACCAGGCGCTCGGTCCGCGCGGCGATGTAGCCGAGCATGGTGGTGGGGGACGACGGCACGAACGGCGGGTTGTGGTGCTCGCCGGTCGCGAAGACGTCCAGGCCGACCTCCTCGGCCTTCAGCGCGATGGCGACCATGGCCTTGATGCGCTCGCGCTCGGTCGGCGTACGGCCGGTGGTGGGGTCCGGCGTCACGTCGCCGACGCTGAAGATCCCGAACTGCATGGTCGCTCACCCTCCAAGTTGTTGACGGTTCAACTATATCCCCACAACCGTCCGCCCCTCGGAGGTATTCCGCCCCGCTGCCCCAGGGGGCCGGTGGAGGGCGGCGAAGGCCGGTCCCCGCGGCCGGCCCCGAGCGCCGACGCCCCTCAGGGCACCAGCACCAGGCGCCCCCGCACCCCGCCCTCGGCCAGCCGCGCGTGTGCCTTGGCCGCCTCGTCCAGGGCGTACGTCTGTGCCACCCGGAGCGTGAGCACCCCCTCGTCCACCAGCGCCACCAGCTCGGCCAGCCGCGCCCCGTCGGCACTCACCTCCACGGCACCCGTCCGCACCCCGCGCACCGCCGCCGGGGCCGCCTGCGGGATCACCCCGGCATAGGTCCCGCCGTCCCGCACCCACTCCAGCGCCCGCTCACCGAGGACGGCCGCGTCCAGCACGGCGTCGGCACCGCGCGCCCCGGCGCCCGCCTCCGCCGTCGTGACACGGGCGGCGCCCAGCGACCGCACGAGCTCCGCGTCGCCCTCGCGGGCCAGCCCCGTCACCGTGATCCCGCGGTGGGCGGCGAGCTGGACCGCGTACCCGCCGACCGCGCCCGCCGCCCCGGTCACCAGCAGCGATTGCCCCGGCCGAAGGTCCAGCAGGTCCAGCGCCTGGGCGGCGGTCAGCGCGTTCAGCGGCAGCGTCGCCGCGTGCACGGCGTCGGCCGTCACCGGCGCCCCGGCCACCGCGTCGGTGTCCACGACGACGTACTCGGCATGGGTGCCCAGCGGCTTGACCATGCCGTAGTCGAGCGCGACCACCTCGTCCCCCACGCTCCAGGCACTGGCCACGCCCGTCGCGTCCACCGTCCCCGCGACGTCCCAGCCGAGCCCGATCTGCTTGCCCGCGCCCCCGAACGCGCCCGCGCGCACGCCCGCGTCGACCGGGTTCAGTGCGGCCGCCGCCACCCTGATCCGCACCTGCCGCGCGGCCGGCTCGGGCACCTCGGCCTCCACGATCTCGACGGCCTCGGGCCCGCCGAACGACTTCACCACTGCAGCACGCATCGCAACTCTCCTCATCGGCAAGGGAATCGGCGGGAAAACCCACCGGTATCCCGCCTGTTGCAACAACCCTAGGAAGAGCTACTATCCATTGGTAAGTAGTTACCTGAAGGTGCCTACGTCACCCGGAGGTGAGCGATGGCGACCACGACCGCGGCCCAGCGGCGCGAACAGGCACGGATCGAGTACGACGCCTTCATCCGCAGCTGCCCCACCAACCAGCTCCTGGACCGCATCAGCGACAAGTGGGTCAGCCTGGTCGTCGCCGCCCTCTCCGCCGGGCCGATGCGCTACAGCGACCTCGGCCGCAAGATCGCCGGCGTCAGCCCCAAGATGCTCACGCAGACCCTGCGCACCCTGGAACGCGACGGAATCCTCACCCGCACGGTCACCCCCTCCGTGCCCGTCCGCGTCGACTACGAACTCACGCCCCTGGGCGCCAGCCTGGCCCACCTCCTGACCGCCGTGAAGGACTGGGCGGAGACCCACATAGAGGAGGTCCACGCGGCACGGGAGCGGTACGACAGCGAGAGCGACGCCCGAGGCTAGGCGGCGTCCACGACCGCCTCGGACCGCTGCCCGGGCCGTGGCGCCCGCTCGCGACCAGCCCCCCGGACAGTCGGTCCGGCCCCGGGCGGCCGGACAGCCGACCCTGCCGGGCGGCGTTCGGACCGCCCGGGGCGCCGTGCGAAGCTGCCCCCATGCCGCTGATCCTCCGCTCCGCCGCCCTCTTCCTCGTCGCCGCGCTCTTCGAGATCGGCGGCGCGTGGCTGATCTGGCAGGGCGTGCGCGAGCACCGCGGCTGGCTGTGGGCCGTCGGCGGCGTCCTCGCGCTCGGCGCGTACGGCTTCGTCGCCACCTTCCAGCCCGACGCCCACTTCGGCCGCATCCTCGCCGCCTACGGCGGGATCTTCGTGGCCGGCTCGATCCTGTGGGGCATGGTCGCGGACGGCTACCGCCCCGACCGCTGGGACATGACCGGGGCACTGATCTGCCTCGCCGGAATGGCCGTGATCATGTGGGCGCCCCGGAACGGCGGCTGACGACAACCGGCTCCGGGCGGAGCCGTACTCTGGGCAGAGCCGACCACGCAGATCCCACCGCTTCCCTTTCCTAGGAGCAGCCCATGGCCAGCGCCGCACCGCCCGCCGCCTCCCGCATCGCCGTCGTCACCGGTGCGAGCAGCGGCATCGGTGCCGCCACGGCCCGGCAGCTCGCCGCCGCCGGCTACCGCGTCGTGCTGACCGCCCGCCGCAAGGACCGCATCGAGGCGCTCGCCGAGGAGATCAACGCGGCCGGCCACGCGGCCACCGCCTACCAGCTGGACGTCACCGACCGCACCGCCGTCGACGAGTTCGCGACGGCCTTCAAGTCCGTCGGAGTCCTGGTCAACAACGCGGGAGGCGCCCTCGGTGCCGACCCGGTCGCCACCGGCGACCCCGCCGACTGGCGCACGATGTACGAGACGAACGTCATCGGCACCCTCAACCTCACCCAGGCCCTGCTGCCGAAGCTCGTCGCGAGCGGCGACGGCACGGTCGTGGTCGTGTCCTCCACGGCCGGCCACGGCACGTACGAGGGCGGCGCGGGCTACGTCGCCGCCAAGCACGGCGCCCACGTCCTCGCCGAGACGCTGCGCCTGGAGATCGTCGGACAGCCGGTCCGCGTCATCGAGGTCGCGCCCGGCATGGTCAGGACGGAGGAGTTCGCGCTGACCCGCTTCGGCGGCGACGAGGAGAAGGCGGCGAAGGTCTACGAGGGCGTGGCCGAGCCGCTGACGGCCGACGACGTGGCCGAGACGATCACCTGGGCGGTGACCCGCCCCAGCCACGTCAACATCGACCTCCTGGTCGTGCGCCCGCGCGCCCAGGCCTCGAACACCAAGGTGCACCGGGAGCGGTGACGGTGATGACGGACGACCCCGAACGGACGGCGGCGGAGCGTGAGCGCCTCGCCCTGGAGAAGAAGCGCGAGCGCTACGTCTGGTACTACCTCGGCTACTTCCTCTTCGGCATCCACATCGTGGCGTTCGTCATGATCTTCGCCGTGCGACACGCGAAGTGACGACCGGCAAACCCGGGACGAGCGCGGGCGCGGCGACCTAGTGTCACTGACCGTGGACAGACATATACCCTTCGACGCCCTGCGCAACGTCCGCGATCTCGGTGGCTACGCCACCGCGGACGGCCACCGGGTCCGTCCGCGCCGCCTGTTCCGCGCGGACGGCCTGGGCAAGATGCACCGCGGCACCGCGGACTGGGACCGCTTCCTCGCCCTCGGCATCGGCACCGTCATCGACCTCCGCCACGACTGGGAGGTCGAGCGCCAGGGCCGCGTCCCGGAGCACCCGTCCTTCACCTACCACAACCTCAGCATCGAGCACCGCCCGTACGACCAGCCGTCCCTGGGCCCCGAGGTGGAACCGGGCCCGTACCTGGCCGAGCGCTACATGGAAGTGGCGGAGGACGGCACGAAGGAGATCCGCCGAGCACTGGAACTGATCGCGGACGCGGCCGTCGCCGACACCCCGCTGGTCTTCCACTGCGCCTCCGGCAAGGACCGCACCGGAGAGATGGCGGCCCTGGTCCTGGCCCTGCTGGGCGTCCCCGAGCCCACCATCGTCGAGGACTTCACCCTCACGGAACTGGCCTCGCCGGCCCTGCTGGCCGACTGGCGGGCACGCAACGGCGGCCGCACCCCGAACTGGCCGGGCTACGGCCGCGCCCCCGAGGCGGTGATGCGCCTGTTCCTCGCCGCCCTGAGGACGAGGTACGGCTCGGTCGAGTCGTACGTGACGGACGCCCTGGAACTGGACGCGCGGGCGCTGTCCGCCACCCTCCGCACCCACCTCCTGGAGCCCGCCCCGACCACCTGGCCCCCGCTGACGTACCGCAGGGCGACCCCCGCCGACGCCCGTGCCCTGGTCCGCCTGCGCGACACCGCGGCCCTGTGGCAGCTGGCCCGCGGCATCGACCAGTGGAAGCCGGGCGAGAAGGACGAGAACCACTTCCTCACCCGCATGCGCGAGGGCGAGGTCTGGCTCGCGTACACGGGAGACCACCTGGCCGGCGCCTGGGAACTGTGGTGGGACGACCCCGCCGCCTGGGGCCTCCGCCCACCCGAAGCGGGCTACATCCACCGCCTGATGGCCACCCCTCACACGGCCCCGCCGGGCGTGGGCCGCGCCATGCTGGCCGAGGCCGAGTCCCGCATCACCGAAACGGGCCGCTCCTACGCCCGCCTCGACTGCCTCGCCTCCAACCCCCGCCTGCGCGCCTACTACGAGTCGGCGGGCTACGGGGTGGTCGGCGAACAGCGGGCGAAGACGGACGGCACGGGCGGCCCGTACG
>NZ_MUBM01000401.1 GCF_002154505.1 Streptomyces carpinensis
TGTCACCAGGCAGGCGGCCACCGGCACGGGCGGGTGCAGCACGAAGAGCAGGTACGGCCCGGCCAGCAGCAACAGCAGGAGCGTGGCCGCCTGCCTGGTGACACTCGCCTCGGCCGGTTTCGGCGCGAGCCTGGTCCAGCAGGAACGGCTGATGACGCTGACCCCCGACGAACTGAGCGGCCACGCCCTCGGGTTGCACTCCGCGGGCATGCTCACCCTGCAGGGCCTGAGCGCGTCCCTGGCGGGCGCGGTGGCACAGGTCACCTCGCCCGCGGTGGCGATGACGGTGATGGCGCTGGCGTCGACCGGGGTGACCCTGTCGCTGGCCACGGCCGTACGCCGCACGGGGGCGGCGGCACCCCGTCCGGCGACGCCGGTGCCGTAGGGCAGGGCAGGCGCCCGCCGCGAGAACGTCGCCCTCGGGTATGTGAGCGCCGCCGACGCAACCGTGCGATCATGACGCCGACGACCGGCCGGCGCCCAACGCGACGACGGAAGAACGAGGTTGGCGGCGAGGCGCATCGCATGGGCGCCGGTCACCTGAACCGGATCCGGGCCGGACTGGGGCACGCCCCGACCGGCGCACCGCCCCGGGGCCCCCGGCCCGCGGAGTACGGGCATGGACATGCCCCTCCGGCCAGCCCAGGCCCTGGAGAAACGAGACCGCGTGCGAGTGAGCGACTTCGGCGAGTGGACAGCCCGATTCGAGGACGAACGCGACCGCAGGCGCGCCCAGGGCGATCCGGACTGGAGCCGGGGCGCGTCCCTGCACCCGGCGATATGGGCGAGCGTCCAGCGCTTCCAGGTGGGCGAGGACGGCGACGGCGCCAACCTCGTCGCGAAGGCGGACGAGGCCGGGGATCGGGACTACGCGCAGGCGGTCCGGCTGTTCGTCGCCGAGGAACAGAACCACGCCCGCCTGCTCGCCCGACTCCTGGGCGCGGGCGGCACCCCGACGCTGACCGGCCACTGGAGCGACACGGTCTTCATACGGCTGCGGCGCCTGATGGGCCTGCGCACGGAACTGCTGGTGCTGCTGATCGCGGAAGTGGTCGCGCTGCGCTACTACCGTGCCCTGCGCGACGGCACCACCGACCCGCTCACCTCGGACGTGGCGGACCGGATCCTGGCCGACGAGCAGCGCCACGTCCCGTTCCACTGCGAGCGCCTGCACGCCTCCCTCACGCGACTGCCCCGCCCCCTGCGCCGCCCGGTGATGCTCCTGTGGCGGCTCCTGCTGCTCGCCGTCTCCCTCGCCGTCGCCGCCGACCACGGCCCGGCCCTGCGCCGGCTCGGCGTCGGCCGCGTGAGCTTCGTGACCGGCATCGTCCGATCGTCCGCCGCGGTGGCCTCCGAGGTGCTGGCCCCGCGCCCGGACACACGGCCGAGCGCCGTCCTGACACGGGTACCGGCGGTTCACCCGTCCGGCCGCCCCCCGCTGGTGACGCCGCTCCCCGGCGAACACGGTGGACGCATCCGAGCTCAGGAGGACGACGCCATGACGCAGCAGCCGCCAACGCCGGAACACCATGCCGAGGCCCACGCCGGCGTCACGGGCGCGACGAGCTCCTGGGCGGCCGGCGGCACGGTGTTCGCCGGGGTGGTGCTCCTGGTGGACGGCCTGTTGAACATCCTCAAGGGCATCTCGTCCATCACGTCCGACGACATCTACGCCCGCATCAACAACTACGTCTACCGGTTCAACCTGACCGGATGGGGCTGGGTCCTGGTGGTACTGGGCCTGATCGCCGTCATCACCGGCCTCGGCCTCCTCACGGACGCACTGTGGGCCCGCGTCCTGGGCGTGTTCATGGCCTCCCTGAGCCTGGTCGCCAACTTCCTCTGGCTCCCTCATCTGCCCTTGTGGGCCCTCATCTCCATCGGCCTGGACGCCTGGGTCATCTGGGCCCTGACGGCCCACCGCTCACCGCGGTCGCCGGTTCTGTGACACGGACGTGAAGGCAGGCGGTGATCGCGGCGATCTCGGTGCCCAGAGGCGCGAGGCGCGAGGCTTGAGGAGCCTTCTGAGCTCGGCCGCACCGGCACGCACGTCCGGAGCTTCGCGGGAGGCGTGCCGGCAAGCCACGAGCCCGGCGCAGCGCCGCGCGTCAGCGCACCAGTGCGCCCGCGCTCGCGTGGACGGCACGCAGGGCACGCTCGACCGTCTCCCGGTTCTCGCCGACCGGGGCCACGTAGTCGAGGACGTCGCGCGCGGCGTCCTCCCCGAGCGTCCGGGTGATCACCCACGTGGCGAGATACTGGGACGCCAGGCAACCGCCCGCCGTGGCGATGTTCCCCTCGGCGTGGAACGGCGCGTCCAGCACGGTGACGTCGCAGGCTTCGACATAGGGGCGGCTCTTCACGTCCGTACAAGCCGGCATGCCGTCCAGCAACCCCAGCCGGGCGAGGACCAGCGCGCCGGAGCACTGCGCACCGACCAACTGGCGCGAAGGGTCGAGCGGCAGCCTGGAGACGAGCCGGTCGTCGGCGACCACGTCTCGTGTCTTCACGCCACTACCGATCAGCACGACCTCGGCCTCGGTCACGAACTCCAGCGGGCGCTGCCCTGTCACCTCGACGCCGTTCATCGACGTGACCACCGGCGTCGGCGTGGTGACGAAGGCTTCCAAGCCGTCCTTACGGCACCGGTTGATCAGCGCGGACGCGATGAAGCTGTCGAGCTCGTTGAACCCGTCGAAGGTGACCACGGCTACCTGCATCACGACTCCTTCAAGTGCGGCGTCAGATCAGCAGTGTTCCCCGGCACGCCGCCCCGGGCGAGAGCCAATCAGCGGCTGGTGGCATGCCTACGGCCGCCTTGGTGCCGAGCCCGGAGCCCGAGTTCCGTACTCGGGGACCAGCCGCTGCCGCACAGCGATCAGGCCACGGTGGGCGCAGTCGTCACGCTCTCCGCCAGGTGCCGGGCCCAGGGAGCGCCGGCAGCCGCGGCCAGCACCACTCGTTCGTGAGGCGGTTCGGGGCCGACAGAGCGCCAGACGAGGTCCGTGTCGCCGACCGAGCCGCTCCGGGGCCGGAGCGCGACGAGTCCGTCGTCGCCGATGAGCCGGTGACGGAACAGCGTGTGGCTGCCGTGATCGTCGGTAACCGTGTCCGGGGTCCAGCCGTGCTCGCGCAGGCGTGCGAGGACCTCGGCCGCGTAGCCGGGGGCGCGTTCCGACGGAAACCACAGCAGCCGCTGACCACGTAGTTCGGGCCAGGTCAGTTCCGGTCGGTCGGCGAGGGGGTGGCGGCCGTGCAGTACGACGCCGAGCGGCTCGTCGTTGACCGTGCGCAGCCGGAGACCCGAGGTGTCCACGGGCATGCGCAGGATGCCGAAGGCCAAGGTGCCCGCACGCAGCAGATCGCCTTGCAGCGGGGAGTCGACCCGCTCGTAGACGAGTCGCAGTGGCCGGCCGCGTGTCATGACCTGCTCCGCTGTGGCCAGCACGGACTGCGGCACGCCCCGGCACACTCCGACGGTCACCGTCTTGGCGGCGGCGCGCGCCGCGGAGATCGACGAACTCAGCGCGCCGAACGCCCTGTTGACACCGTCCAGCAGGAGCCGTCCGGCGTCGGTCAGTTCCATCCCCTGCGGCAGACGGCGGAAGAGCTGAGTGCCGATGCATCGCTCCAGCAGACGGATCTGCTGACTGAGACTGGGCTGGGCGATGCGCAGGCGCCGGGCCGCCTCGGTGACGGTGCCGGCCTCGGCGACGGCGGCGAAGTACCGCAGGTGCCGCAACTCCACGCCGGACAGCGCGTCCGGGCCCCGTTCACCCACCCTGATCACCGCCCATAGGCCCCAGCCTATAGGCGCATGACGAACAGGTCTTGGTGCTGCGGGCACAGCCTGCCTTTGACTTGAGGCATGTACGTGATCGTGCTCAAGTACCAGGCGCCGCTGAACACCATCGATGCGCTCAAGGACGCCCACTACGCCAACCCGGACGGTGTGTTCGCCAAGGGGATGGTGCGCTACGCGGGGCCGCTGGAGCCCCGTACCGGCGGGCTGATCATCGCAGAGGGAGAGGCGTCGGCGATCGAGGCAGCCGTCGCCTCCGACCCGTTCATCACCCAGGGCGCCGCCACCGCCGACATCCTCCGTTTTGAACCTACTTGGACGCCGGAGGGGTCCGCCGCGGCGCCGACGTTCCCCGAGGCGACGCCGGCCTCGTGACACGGTGCTGATCAACCGGCGGCACCGGAGCGAAAGGCAGAGCCTCGCGGCGCCCTGCGTGGCGTCAGACCGCCGTCCCGACCCCAGTGCAACGCGTATGTGCCTGCGTCGACGGGCCGGCAGCCGTCGTCGACCGGGAGCCCGTTGGACCGAGGGCCGTCCGCGACGGCGCCTCTTCCGTGTCACTCGTCTGCACCGCCGGAGGCGACGGAGAGCGGCCGCCCGCCGAGGCTGGGACCTGACACAGGTGCGGCGCGCCGCCTGTCCGGAGCCGGCCGGGCAGGTGGGACCGCGATACGGCGGACACGCGCTGCCGAAGGAAGGAGAAGGTGCCTCCGCATGTCACACCGCACCGCGCTGACGCCGGAGGCCACCTGGGCGGCCAGGTGGGCGGGAGCTCTGCTCTGCCTCGTGGTGGCCGCCATCCATGTCGTGGACCAAGGCGGCATCACGACGACGAGGGACCCCTACTACGTCGGCGTCGCCTACCACGTCCTGGAGATCGCGGCCGTGGTCGCCGCCGTGCTGCTCCTCATCGGTCTCGTCCGGCCGGGATGGCTGCTGGCGGCCGGGGTCGCCGTCGGCCCCCTGCTGGGCTACATCCTCTCCAGGGGGCCGGGGCTGCCCGACTACAGCGACGACATCGGCAACTGGACGGAACCGCTCGGGCTGGTCAGCCTGGCCGTGGAAGGCGCCCTGCTCCTGTTGTCGGTGCCACTGTTCGTGCAAAGCCTGCGCCGCAGAAGCTACTAGCAGGCCACCGGTGAGTCCGCGGTAGCGGACGAGGGTGCCTCGCCCGGACCACCGCTCCTCCGGAGCGTGGCTCCAGCCCGGCACAACCCACTCGCCTACGGACCCACTCCCGTGTACGCGTTGCGGGACGGGTACTTTCGAGGCACGGATTCGCCACACAGCCCTACGACCATCGTCCGCAGGGAAAGTGTGGACGCATGGACCTGGGCGCAGCGTTGGCGTACGTGACCGGATACGGCCTGCTGGGACTGGCCGGACTCGCGGTCGGCATGGTCTGTCTGGTCGGGCTGCTGCTGGGTGCGGTCGTCGTCCTCGGGCACTGGGCCCACCGCTTGCTGGGCGACCTCCGGGAAGTCGGGCACGCCGACGCGGACGAGGAACACATCACCCTCGCTTCCTTCCGCTGGGAAACGGCGCAGGACCCTGACGAAGCCCGGTGGAACCAGACCCACTGAACCGCCCCGGAGGAAGGCCTTCCTGAGCCGGCCGCCTTCGTCTCGGCTCGCCGCCCGCAGCCGTCCCGGCCCTGCTATCCGAGCACGGGTAGGGGCTGTTCGGTCCAGATCGACTTGCCGGTGCAGGTGTGGCGGGTGCCCCAGCGCTGGCAGAGTGCGGAGATGAGCTGCAGACCGCGGCCGCCCTCGTCGGTGGCGGAGGTGTGGCGAATGTGCGGCGTGGTCAGGCTGGCGTCGGAGACCTCGCAGATCAGTGCGCGGCTGCGGAGCATGCGCAGCCGGATGGGGCCGCAGGCGTGCCGGACGACGTTTCCGACCAGCTCGCTGACCACGAGTTCCGTGGTCATGATCAGGTCCTCGTCGGCCAGGTCCCAGTCGTTGAGCTGGGTGCGGACCAGGTCGCGGGCCCGGCCCGCCGCCACCGGGTCCTCCGGCAACGGCCACTCGGCGACGTTCTCCGCGGCCAGCGGGTGGGTGCGGGCCAGCAGCAGGGCGGCGTCGTCGGTCAGTGCGCCGTGGGCGGGCAGGAGGGCGGAGGTGAGGGCGGCACAGAGGGCGTCCAGGTCGGACGGGTCCGCCGGTGAGGTCGGCACGGCGTTCATGGACTCGGAGAGGAGCTCGGCGAGGTGGCTCATGCCGATGCTGACATCCCGGTCCTTGCTCTCGACCAGGCCGTCGCTGTAGAGGGCGAGCAGGCTGTCGGGGGGCAGTACGGTCTCGAGGGTTTCGAAGGGGGGAGAGGCCACCCCCAGCGGCGGGTCCGGAGCCATGGACAGGAAGGAGACGGTGCCGTCGGGATGGGCGACCGCCGGGGGCGGCTGGCCGGCGCTCGCGTACGACAGACTCCGGGTCACCGGGTCGTAGACGCCGTACAGGCAGGTTGCGAAGGCATCGGTGCCCAGCTCGCCGACGATGTCGTTGAGGTGACCGAGGATCTCGTCGGGCGGCAGCTCCAGTTCCGAGAGGGTGCGGACGGCCGTGCGGAGCCCGCCCATGGTGGCGGCCTCGGCCATGCCGTGGCCCATGACGTCGCCGATCACGAGCGCGACCCGGGCCGCGGAAAGCGGGATCACGTCGTACCAGTCGCCGCCGACATCGGCCCCCTGTTTGGCCGGCTGGTAGCGCGCCGCCGTCGTCACCTCGGGCAGCTCGGGCAGTGCCTGCGGCAGCAGGCTGCGCTGGAGGGTGCGGGCCCGGGTCGTCGCCTCGTCGTAGAACCCGGCCCGTTCCAGGGCCTGGGCGATCAGCCCGCTGAGCGCGGTCAGCAGTGTTCGCCCGTCGTCGTCCAGTACCCGCGGCCGGTCGAAGGAGATCACCGCCGCGCCTATCCCGCGCCCCGACACAGCCAGGGGCAGAAAGGCCCACGCCTGTTTGCCGCCCTCCCGGACCAGGGTCTCGGTCGCCGGGTAGCGCTTCAGGCATTCCTCCGGGGAGGAGATGAAGAGGGGGGCGCGGGTACGCAGGCTGTCCCCCACCGGATTCGCGATGTCCCCCAGTGTCCAGTGCCCGTTCAGCAGCCGGGTGAAGCGCTCCGAATATCCCCGGGAGCCGATCACGTTCAGCCGGTCGCCGGCCACGTCGAGCATGACGAGTCCGGAGGCCCCGAGGGGGGCCATCACGCCGTCGGCCACCGCCGCCATCACGTCCTGGGCCGTGACGGCCTCGGCCAGCTCCCGCGTGATCCGCTGCACCAGGGCCGCCCGCTCCGCGGCCGCCCGCTCCGCGGCGGAGCGCTCGGCCTCCCGCAGGTGCCGCTCGGTGGTGTCGGTGATGTAGAGCGTGAGACCTTCCGGGACCGGCACCAGCCGCAGGTGGTACCAGGACGTCCCGTCCGGCCCCGGTACGTCGAATCCGGCCGGCTCGCCCTCGGCCGCGGTGGCCCGGCACCGTTCCTCCAGCCCCGGCACGGCACGTATCGCGGGGATGTCCCAGAGCAGGGATCCGGCCACGTCCCCTGCGGCGCCGAGCAGCCGCTCGGCGGCCTGATTGAGGAATTCGATGCGCCAGTCGGCGTCCAGGGAGACGAAGCCGTCGCTCATGTGCCGCAGCGCCCGTCCCACCGACTCGGCGGCGGCGTGTGTCTCGCTGCTGTCCCGGATGGTGCCGACCACCTTGACCGGCGCCCCCTCATCGTCCGTGACCGTCCGCGCACGGGCCTCGATCCAGAGGTACGTGCCGTCCTGGCGCCGGACCCGGTACTCGTTCCGGAAGCCGCCGCGCAGCTGGATGCCTGTGTCGAAGCCGGCCACCGCCCCCGGCAGGTCGTCCGGGTGGATCAGAGCCGCCCACGCCTCGATGCCGCCGCTCATCACCTCCGGATCGATGCCGTCCAGCACCTCCTCGACGGGCCGGTCGGAGGTCAGCTCGCCGGTGCACAGGTCCCAGGTGTACGTGACGGGGGGCGCCCCTCCCATGTCCCACGGGGGAGCCTCCCGCGGTCCTGGGCCGTTCTCCAGGGCGCGCAGCACGGTGGGGGACGGATTGAGGATCCCGGACGACTTGAGCCTCCCGGACATCCAGGCCGCCACCTCGTTCAGAAACGCGCACTCCGCCGCGACGGGCTCGTCGCCCGGGGCGAAGAGGACGGAGAGCGCGCCGCGTCGCCGGCCACCGCCCGGAATGGGGACGGAAAGGTGACCGATCCCGGCGGGAAGCCGGGAAGGCCACAGGGCGGCGGGGTCCCGGCCGGGCACCGGGTCAGGTGGGGTCAGCTCGGGCTGCCAGACGATGGTGTCGCCGCGGGCGGCCCTGCTGGGCGGCGCCGCGCCGCGTACCGGGATGATCAGCCAGGGCCGGGTCATCAACTCCGGCAGGCCACTGTCGGCGACCAGGTAGAGGATGCCGCTCATGCCGCCGCCCGGAAGGTGCACCATGCCGCCCAGGCCGTGCACCTCGGCCACCGCCTGCTGGAGCGCGGTCAGCAGCACCTCGACATCGCGCCGGTCCTCGTCGACGGCGTCGAGCAGCCGCATTCGCATGCGGTGCCGCTCCAGGGGCCGCACGGTCTCGACGGTCCGCAGTCCCTGCGGCTCGTGCAGCGGTTGGGGAGCGCGGGGCATGGACGAGCCGATGTCTTTCGCATCGCTGCCTCTGGTATTCACCACGCCGACTGTCGCCTCCGCTCACCGCTCGGCTACTCGCTGGGCTGTATGCGATCGGATGTGGACCGCAGCGATCTACATCCGCCGGATCCATCCTAATTCGAGCAAATTTAGGCGATTCAATCCACCCTGGCGGCTTTTTGCAACTGGTCAACTGAATGTGGCGTCGACTCACTCTCCGTTATCAGGGTGGATTTCGCCGGCGAGGCGCTCAAGGTATTGGTATTGCAAGAGAAAGCAAGCGGCTCTCTCACGCCGAGTTCTCATGAATGTGCGCTCGGTGAAGTGCTTCACGTTGAAGGGCCCCGCCCACCGCCGCCACTGCCGAGACCCCCACACCGGTCGGCCGCTCGGCAAGAAGTGCCCCAAGCTCACCAGCCGCAGGCACGGCTCGTACTCCATGCGCCAGAAGCCCCCCTCGCGAGGACGGCACCCGCCGCTCGTTCAGCCCCGCCGGCTACGAGTCCCTGAAGGCGGCTCAGCCGGCAGGCCGGTCGGCGTGGGAGATGCCGCCGTGCCGGAGGCTGCCCCCGGCCGGTGCGCGGGGCAGCGCCTCGGGTCGGCGGGAACGGGGGGCGAGCACCGTCGGCAGCGGGACGCCGGTCGTGGAGACGGCCGGGCCCGCGCGCAGGCTCGGCGGCCGGGGTCCGTCCAGAGCCCCGGCCGCCGAGCGTCCTCAGTTGCGCAGCATCACCACGAGCAGCACCACCAGGGCGATCAGCAGCGCGCCGCCCACCGACGCGAGGGTGATCTTCACCGCGCTGTACGGCCGCTCGCCGATGACCTCGCCGGTACGGGCGTTGACCATCACCGGCCACGCCTTGCCGGCGTGGAGGTACGTCAGGAACCAGACGGGCAGCAGCACCAGCTTGTAGGTGAGGCCGCCGTAGAAGGTGGACATCGAGTGCACCCGCTGCTCGTCGCCGCCGATGTCCCGCCTGCAGTCGGCGCGGATCACCGGCGCCATCCGCGCCTTCGCCGACTCCAGGCCGGCCTCCGGCTCGACGTCGTACCGGACGGTGCGAAAGCCCGCCAGGTACTCCTCCTGGTAGGGAACCGTCTCCTCCAGCGGCCAGGGGGCCAGCTTGTCCAGTTCCTTCACCGGCACCTGGCCGCTGCCGGGCACCAG
>NZ_MUBM01000402.1 GCF_002154505.1 Streptomyces carpinensis
GGTTTCGCCCTGGTGCCGCCCCACCGGGTCTGTTTTTCACGCCGTCGGCCGAACGGCGGGTGGCTCGGCCGACGGCGTGAAAAACAGACCCGGTGGGGCGGCACCAGGGAGAAACCCGGCGGGACGGCGGGAAGGAGAGACCCGGGCGGCGTGAAGGAGAGGCTCAGGAGGACGGCGTGAAGGAAAGCTGTGGCCGCGTTTAAGAAATCCTCGATGGACCGGGGCGCCGCCGTACGGCAGATTGCTATGCGATTCCACCCCTCTCCCCGGACGCGGGTCCCTTCGGCATGCCCGTACCCCGCCCCGGGCCCTAAGCACAGGAGCCGTAGCGTTGAAGGCGCTGGTCAAGGAGAAGGCGGAGCCCGGGCTGTGGCTCACGGACGTGCCCGAGCCCGCCATCGGGCCCGGTGACGTACTGATCAAGGTGCTGCGGACCGGTATCTGCGGTACCGACCTGCACATCCGAGCCTGGGACGGCTGGGCGCAGCAGGCGATCAGCACCCCGCTCGTGGTCGGCCACGAGTTCGTCGGCGAGGTCGTCGAGACCGGCCGTGACGTCACCGACATCAAGGCGGGCGACCGGGTCAGCGGCGAGGGCCACCTGGTGTGCGGCAAGTGCCGCAACTGCCTGGCCGGGCGCCGCCATCTGTGCCGGGCCACCGTCGGTCTCGGCGTCGGCCGGGACGGCGCCTTCGCCGAGTACGTCGCCCTGCCCGCGTCCAACGTCTGGGTGCACCGCGTCCCCGTGGACCTCGACGTCGCCGCGATCTTCGACCCGTTCGGCAACGCCGTGCACACCGCGCTGTCCTTCCCGCTGGTCGGCGAGGACGTCCTGATCACCGGGGCCGGGCCGATCGGCCTGATGGCCGCCGCCGTGGCCCGGCACGCGGGCGCCCGCAACGTCGTCATCACCGACGTGAGCGAGGAGCGGCTGGAACTGGGCCGCAAGATCGGTGTGAGCCTCGCGCTCAACGTCGCCGAGACCACGATCGCCGAGGGCCAGCGTTCGCTCGGCCTGCGCGAGGGCTTCGACATCGGTCTGGAGATGTCCGGCCGCCCCGAGGCGATGCGCGACATGATCGCCAACATGACGCACGGCGGCCGGATCGCCATGCTCGGCCTGCCCGCCGAGGAGTTCCCGGTCGACTGGGCCCGGATCGTCACCTCGATGATCACCATCAAGGGCATCTACGGCCGCGAGATGTTCGAGACGTGGTACGCCATGTCGGTGCTGCTGGAAGGCGGCCTCGACCTCGCCCCGGTGATCACCGGCCGTTACGGCTACGCCGACTTCGAGGCGGCCTTCGCCGACGCCGCCAGTGGTAAGGGCGGCAAGGTCATCCTCGACTGGACCGCTTGATCCCCGGCTCGGTTCGCCTCCGGGGCACGGAGCCGGTGCCGGACAGACCGACCGTGCTCAGCCCCTCGGGCCTCCGCGCGCCAGGTCCGTCGTCCGTCGGCACCGGCGCGCCCCTCCGGCTCACTCGCCACCTGCACTCGATGGAGCTCCTCATGTTCACCTCCGTACGCGACGATCTGCGCGCCACCCTCGACGAGATCCGCGCCGCCGGCCTGTTCAAGCCGGAGCGCGTCATCGGCACCCCGCAGTCCGCGACCGTCGGCGTCACCGCGGGCGGCCGCCCCGGCGAGGTCCTCAACTTCTGCGCCAACAACTACCTGGGCCTCGCCGACCACCCCGAGGTCGTCGCCGCCGCCCACGAGGCCCTGGACCGCTGGGGCTACGGCATGGCCTCCGTGCGCTTCATCTGCGGCACCCAGGAGGTGCACAAGGAGCTCGAGGCCCGGCTGTCGGCGTTCCTCGGCCAGGAGGACACGATCCTGTACTCCTCCTGCTTCGACGCCAACGGCGGTGTGTTCGAGACGCTGCTCGGCGCCGAGGACGCGGTCATCTCCGACGCGCTGAACCACGCCTCCATCATCGACGGCATCCGCCTGTCCAAGGCCCGCCGCTTCCGCTACGCCAACCGCGACATGGCGGACCTGGAGCGGCAGCTGAAGGAGGCGGACGAGGGCGGCGCCCGGCGCAAGCTCGTCGTCACCGACGGCGTCTTCTCGATGGACGGCTACGTCGCCCCGCTGCGCGAGATCTGCGACCTCGCCGACCGCTACGACGCCATGGTCATGGTCGACGACTCGCACGCCGTCGGCTTCGTCGGCCCCGGCGGCCGTGGCACCCCCGAGCTGCACGGCGTCATGGACCGCGTCGACATCATCACCGGCACCCTCGGCAAGGCCCTCGGCGGCGCCTCCGGCGGCTACGTCGCCGCCCGCGCCGAGATCGTCGCCCTGCTGCGCCAGCGCTCGCGGCCGTACCTGTTCTCCAACACCCTCGCGCCCGTGATCGCGGCGGCCTCCCTGAAGGTGCTGGACCTGCTGGAGTCGGCCGACGACCTGCGCATCCGGCTGGCCGAGAACACCGCGCTGTTCCGCTCCCGGATGACCGAGGAGGGCTTCGACATCCTCCCCGGCGACCACGCCATCGCCCCCGTGATGATCGGCGACGCGGCCAAGGCCGGCCGGATGGCCGAGCTGCTGCTGGAGCGGGGCGTGTACGTGATCGGCTTCTCCTACCCGGTCGTGCCCCAGGGCCAGGCCCGTATCCGCGTCCAGCTGTCCGCCGCGCACTCCACCGAGGACGTCAACCGCGCGGTGGACGCCTTCGTCGCGGCCCGCGCGGAGCTGGAGGGCTGAGCGGCAGGGCCTGACCAGCGGGTGCCGGGCGGGCCGCGTGTGCCGCGCCCGGCAACCTTGCGATAATCGATCTCATGATCGAAGCGCGGCGGCTGCACATCCTCAGAGCGGTGGCCGACCATCGCACGGTGACGGCGGCTGCCGCCGCGCTGTACCTGACGCCCTCGGCCGTCTCGCAGCAGCTCACGGCGCTGGAGCAGGAGACCGGTCACCGGCTGGTGGAGCGCGGCGCCAAGGGCGTCCGGCTGACTCCGGCCGGGGAGATCCTGCTCAGCCACACCAACGCCGTCCTCGCCCAGCTGGAGCGGGCGGAGGCCGAGCTGGCGGCCTACGGCTCGGGCGCGGCCGGCACGGTCACCGTCGCCTCCTTCGCCACCGGCATCGCCGAGGTGGTGGCACCCGCGGTGGCGGGCCTGGCCCACGCGGCGCCCGGCATCCGCATCCGCGTCCAGGACGCCGAGGGCGACGCGAGCCTGCCGATGGTGCTGGACCGGCAGGTCGACGTGGCGGTCGCCGTGGAGTACCGGGGCGCGCCGCCCGCCGACGATCCCCGCCTCACCCACGTTCCGCTGTACGCGGAGCCCTTCGACGCCGTCGTCCCGGTCGCCCACCGGGTGGCCGACGCCGCGGAGGTCCCGCTGGCCGAGCTGGCCAAGGACCCGTGGATCAGCCCCTACCCGGGCAACCCGTGTCATGACGTGGTCGTTCTGGCCTGCGAGAACGCCGGTTTCCAGCCCCGCATCGACCACTCCTCCGACGACTTCCGCGCGGTCGTGGCCCTTGCCGCGGCCGACGCGGGCGTGGCCCTCGTCCCGCGCTCCGCGTTGCGCGGCATGGACCTGGCGGGCGTGGTGGTACGGCCCGTCGACGGTGTGGCGCCAACGCGCCGGGTCTTCGCGGCGGTGCGCCGGGGCGCCGAGGAACACCCGCTGATCCGTCCGGTGCTGGAGGCGCTGGGCGAGGCGGCCAAGGCGTAGGCAGGCACCGCACCAGCGCGGCCATCGGATGGGCGCGTGCTCGAGGTGAGCGTTCCGTAACCCGCGCGTTTCATATCCAGGTTATCGTCCCGGATATGAAACAGGCTGATCTGGATGATGTGGGCGATCCGAGGGAGCGCACTCTCGCGCCCGACCCGGTCGACGCCCGTCTCGGTGCCCGCCTCGCCGCGCTGCGGGCCGAACGCGGCTGGTCGCTCGGGGAGTTGGCCGAGCGCAGTGGTGTGAGCCGGTCGACGCTGTCGCGTGCCGAGCGGGCCGAGACCAGCCCGACGGCCGCCCTGCTCAACCGGCTGTGCCATGTCTACGGCCGCACCATGTCCCAGCTGCTCAGCGAGATCGAGACGGAGCACGCGCCGCTGGTGCGGGCCGCTGAGCAGACGGTGTGGGAGGACCGCGCCTCCGGGTTCGTCCGCCGGTCCGTCTCGCCGCCGCACCCCGGGCTGCGCGGCGAACTCGTCGAGGGCCGCCTGTCCCCGGGTGCCGACATCGCCTACGACCGTCCGCCCGTTCCCGGCCTGGAGCAGCACATCTGGGTGCTGGAGGGGAGGCTGGAGGTGACCGCGCAGGACATCGAGCACGGGCTCACCCGCGGTGACTGCCTGCGGCTGCGGGTGTGGGGGCCGACCCGGTTCCGCTGCCCCGGTCCCGAGGACGCGCGGTACGTGCTGGCGGTGGTGCGGCCGTGACGGCGACCGTGACGCGGCTGGACGCCGCCCGACTGGCCGACCGCATCGAGGAGTTGGCCGCCCTGCTGACCGACACGGTGGCGGGCGGCGCCTCCATCGGGTTCCTCGCGTCCGTCGACCACGCCGAGGCGGTCGCCTGGTGGAAGGAGCGGGCGGAGGGCGTGGCGGCGGGCCGGCTCGCCGTGTGGGCCGCGCACGACGCGGACGACCGGGTGATCGGCACGGTCGGCCTCGCCTTCCCCGACAAGCCCAACAGCCGCCACCGGGCCGAGCTGGTCAAGCTCATGGTGCACCGGCGCGCCCGGGCGCAGGGCCTCGGTCGCCGGCTGCTGGCCACCGCCGAGAACGCGGCCTCGGCAGCGGGCATCACCCTGCTGCACCTGGACACGGAGACCGGCAGCCCCGCCGAGCACCTCTACCGGTCGGCCGGCTGGACACGCCTGGGGGCGATCCCGGACTACGCGGCGGACCCGGCCGGGACGCTGCGGCCGACGACGATCTACTACAAGCAGGTGGGGGCGGACGCGAGGCGGCCGGGGGCGGACTCGCCCGCGGGGTGACTGCCCGCGGGGTGACTGTCAGTGGAAGCGGCTAGCGTGCGGGACATGCAGGATGCCGAAGACGTACGCCGTATCGCCCTGTCCCTGCCGGACACCACGGAGAAGATCGCCTGGAGCATGCCCACGTTCCGGGTCGCGGGCAAGATGTTCGCCACGCTGCCGGAGGACGAGACCTCCATCGCCGTGCGCTGTCCCAAGGAGGAGCGCGACGAACTGGTCCTGTCCGAACCGGAGAAGTTCTGGATCGCCGGCCACGAGGCCCAGTTCGCCTGGGTCCGGGTCCGCCTGGCCGCGCTGGACGACGAGGAGGAGCTGCGTGACATCCTCGCCGACTCCTGGCGCCAGGCCGCCCCGTCCCGGCTGCTGGAGGCGCACCCGGAGCTGGGGCTGCCGAGCGCGCGCTGAAAAACCCTCGGGCGTTGTCAGTGGGCCATGGCATGATCCGATGCACGGGGGCAGCCGGTGCGGGAGGGGATGTCGGCTGCCCCCGTGCATCGGATCATGCC
>NZ_MUBM01000403.1 GCF_002154505.1 Streptomyces carpinensis
AAGGTTCACCGGTCACAGCACTGGCGTGTTCGGATGACCGCCTCCTCGCGAATCGAGCGCGCTCTGGGCGCGGCTGTCGGCTCGGCCGTCGGCGACGCGCTTTGCGCGCCCTTCGAGTTCGGCCCTGAGGTCGCCTTCTCCGGGCGCTTCCCGCGGCCCGGCGAGGGCGAGATGTGCGGGGGGGCGGCTGGGAGCCCGGGGAGGCGACCGACGACAGGCAGATCGCGGTGCTGGTGGGCGAGTCACTGCTGGAGCGCGGCGGGCTCGACCTGCCGGACGCCTTCGGGCGGTTTCGCCGGTGGGCTGCCGCGGAGCCGAAGGACATCGGCCTGCAGACCGAGGCGGTTCTGAGCAGCGGCGACCCTTGGGACACGGCTGCCGCACTGCACTTCCAAGTAAGCCGGAGAGCAGCGGGCAACGGCGCGTTGATGCGGGCCGCCACCTCGGCCGTGTACTTCGCCGGCCGAGGCCGGGAGGCGACCATGGAGGCCGCCCGCCGCATCGCCGCGCTCACCCACGGGGACCGGGCGGCCTGGGAGGGCACCGCGGTCTTCCACGAGCTGGTGCGCGCCGCCCTGACCGGGGCCGACCCGCTCGACGCCGTCGAGGACGCGCTCGCCGCGGTGCACCCCGAGCACCGGGAGCGCTACGCCGTCGTGCTCTCGGCGAACTGGCATCCGGACCCGGCGACCGAGTTCAACGGCGCCGTCTGGCCCTGTCTCGGGTCCGCCGTCTGGGCCCTGCGCACCACTTGCCTCCTACGAGGCCGCCGTGCGCGCGGCGATCGGTCTCGGCGGCGACACGGACACCGTGGCCGCCGTCACCGGCGGCCTGGCGGGAGCCGTGTACGGCCTCGACGCCGTACCGGCGCGGTGGACCGAGGTCCTGCACGTGCCGCTTCCGGGGTTCGGCCGGCGGGTGCTGCGTACGCCCGAGCTCACCGCGCCGGCACCGGGGCTGTACGGCGCGCTACAGCGCCTTGAGCGCCTCCGCCGTGCCGCGGGCCAGGGCGTCCAGGTAGCCCTTGGGGAGTTTGGGGGTGCGGATGACGACCGCGCGCCAGTACAGGGGACCCGAGATCAGGTCGAGGGCGAGGTCGCGGTCGAGGCCGGAGCGGATCTCGGCGCGTTCCTCGGCCGCGGCGAGGATGCTACTGGCGACGCTCTCCTGACCGTCGCGCAGGGCCTTCTGCATGGCCTCGGCGATGTCGGGGTTGCGGGCCGCCTCGGCCTGGAGATCGGGGATGACCTGCGAGGCCACGGGGTGGCGCAGAGCGCGGGAGGTCACCTCGTAGAGCAGACGGAGGTCGGACTCCAGGGAGCCGGTGTCGGGCGCGGGCAGGCCCTGGACGGCGAGCGCCGAGACGATGTCGAGCACCAGGTGCAGCTTGGACCGCCAGCGGCGGTACACCGCCGTCTTGCCGACGCCCGCGCGCCGCGCGATCCCCTCGATGGACATGCGCGCGTAGCCGACGGACGCCAGTTCCGCGAAGACCGCGGCCCGGATCGCCTCCGTCACGTCCTCCCGGAGTACGGCCGCCCCCGCGGGGGCACGGCGGCGCGGACGCGTCTGGGGTTCGCCGGCGTTCGTCGTCATGCCGTCCAGCATAGGGCGTTACGACGATACGGTTGCGTTCCGACGTCACTTGGCCCTACGCTCCCGTTGCGACGATACGGTCCCGTCCCGACGTAAGAGAACGTGAAGAGAACCGTAAGGAAACGGACGGCGAACACGGAACCGGACGTTGGCAGCCCCTCCCCCCGACGAAAGCAGCGGATGTGAGTCAGGTCATCCACACACCGCCCCCGAGCCCGGCCGAGGCCGAGGACGACCTCACGGCGCTCGCCGCCCGCTACGGCCTGTCCGTCAGCGGCGCCCGCCCCTCCCTGCCGCAGTACATCCGCCAGCTCTGGGCGCGGCGCCACTTCATCACCGCCTTCGCCACCGCCAAGCTCACCGCCCAGTACAGCCAGGCGAAGCTCGGCCAGGTCTGGCAGGTGGCCACCCCGCTGCTGAACGCGGCGGTCTACTACTTCATCTTCGGTGTGCTGCTCGGCACCAAGCACGGCGTCTCCGACTACATCCCGTTCCTGGTCACGGGCGTGTTCGTGTGGACGTTCACGCAGAGTTCGATCATGGCCGGCACCCGGGCCATCTCCGGCAACCTCGGCCTGGTGCGGGCCCTGCACTTCCCGCGCGCCGCGCTGCCCATCTCCTTCGCGCTGCAGCAGCTCCAGCAGCTGCTGTTCTCCATGGCCGCGCTCGTGGTGATCCTGTTCTGCTTCGGCATCCCGCTCGGCATCTCCTGGGTGCTGACCATCCCCGTGCTGTTCCTGCAGTTCGTCTTCAACGCCGGCGTCTCGATGATCATGGCCCGGATGGGCGCCAAGACGCCGGACATCGCACAGCTGATGCCGTTCATCCTGCGCACCTGGATGTACGTCTCCGGCGTGATGTTCAGCATCGACTCGACGCTGAAGCACAGCAGCCTGCCGCACATCGTCCAGGTGCTGCTGGAGGCGAACCCGGCCGCGGTCTACATCGACCTGATGCGCTTCGCGCTGATCGACAGCTTCCACGCCAAGCAGCTCCCGCACCACGTCTGGGCCTTCGCGCTGGGCTGGGCGCTGCTCGCCGGGGTCGGCGGCTTCATCTACTTCTGGAAGGCTGAGGAGAGGTACGGCCGTGGCTGAGCACAGCGCCGAGAAGATCCCCACCGTCATCGCCGACAAGGTCGACATCGTCTACCGGGTGTACGGCACAGGCGCGGGGCGCGGCTCCGCGACCGCCGCCCTCAACCGCATCCTGCGCCCCAAGAAGGCCGAGAAGGCCGCGGGCGTGCGCCGGGTGCACGCGGTGAAGAAGGTGTCGTTCGTCGCCTACAAGGGCGAGGCCATCGGCCTGATCGGTACCAACGGCTCCGGAAAGTCCACGCTGCTCAAGGCGGTGGCGGGCCTGCTGCCGGTGGAGAACGGCAAGATCTACACCGACGGCCAGCCCTCCCTCCTCGGCGTCAACGCGGCGCTGATGAACGACCTGACCGGCGAGCGCAACGTCCACCTGGGCGGGCTGGCCATGGGTATGTCGCGGGAGCAGATCAGGGAGCGGTACCAGGAGATCGTCGACTTCTCCGGCATCAACGAGAAGGGCGACTTCATCACCCTGCCGATGCGGACGTACTCCTCCGGCATGGCGGCCCGGCTGCGTTTTTCCATCGCCGCCGCCAAGGACCACGACGTCCTTCTCATCGACGAGGCCCTGGCCACCGGCGACCGCGCCTTCCAGAAGCGCTCGGAGGAGCGCATCCGCGAGCTGCGCAAGCACGCCGGCACGGTCTTCCTGGTCAGCCACAACAACAACTCGATCCGCGACACGTGCGAACGCGTGCTGTGGCTGGAACGCGGTGTGCTGCGGATGGACGGCCCGACCGAGGAGGTCCTGGAGGCCTACGAGGCGTTCACCGGCGGCAAGTCCTGATCTCGCGGCAGGTCCTCGTCCCGGGGCCCGGTGGGGCTCAGGACGCGGGAGTCACCGCGTACAGCACCTCGCCGTCCGGGCCGTGGGCCACCGGGCGCAGCCCCTGGGTCTGCACCGGCTCCGCGCCGTCCACCACCCAGCGCACGTCGTACGTCCGCAGGATGTCCCTGCGGACGCCGCGCGGTGTGGCGCGGGTGTAGTAGCGCTGGACGGCCTCCTCTCGCCGGGACTCGTCCGTCAGGAAGAACTCCGGGTAGCCGGGGGCGACGGTGTAGGGGCCGTAGGCGGGGATCAGCCGGGAGGCGAAGTCGCGGGCCATGACGACGTCGCCGTACCTCACGTACGGGGTGATCCAGTGGTACCCGGTCCAGGGGCGCGTGTAGCGGGGTGCCAGCGCCTCGGGCAGTGCGGCGGGGCCGACGACGTATCCGAGCATGCCCGCCTGGGTCCAGGCGCCCACGGCGAACGCGGCGGCCAGCACCCAGGCCCAGCGGATCCGCGCGGCGCGCCGGCCGCCCTGGAACACGGCCAGTGCGGCGGCGATCTGCGCGGGGATCAGCGCGGCGGGCAGCGCCCGGCCCCAGGCGTAGTGGCCGCTGACGAACCCCGCCGCGCACACGAGCCCGCCCAGCAGGAAGAAGACCACCAGCGGGTCCCTGCGGTCGCGCCGCCACCGCACGGCCAGCGCGGCCACACCGAGCAGCGCCAGCCAGTAGCGGCCCAGGAAGGACTCGTAGAGCGCGCGGTGCACCTCCTCCAGGTCGCCGCCGACCGAGAACAGCGCGAAGAAGTCGTAGTACGGCCACAGCCACAGCACCAGCAGCCCCGCCGCGGCGCCGGCGGCGAGCCTCGGCCACAGCGCCCGCGGAGGCCGGGCGGCGATCACCGCGGCGAGGGCGCCCAGCGTGGCGACGACCCCGGTGAACTGGTGGCAGAGCAGGATCACCGCCCACAGCGCCCCGAGCCCGAGCCACACCTCCCACCCGGTCGGCGCACGCAGCGCCCGGGTGAGCCACGCCCACAGGTGGAAGGCCAGGCCGAGGGCCAACACGCTGGGGTACGACACGGTCAGCGCCAGGGAGTTGAGCGCGAGGAAGCCGCTCCAGTTGATGAGGACGGTGCCCCACAGAAGGACCAGGCTCAGGGCAGCCAGGGCGGGCGCGGCCCGGTGTGCGCTCAGCGTCCGCACATACCGCCACACGCCCGCCACCAGCAGCGCCAGCCCGGCGAGCGCGGCCAGCCGCAGGACGACGAAGACCGACCACCCGCTCCCCCGGGCGAGACAGCCGAGTAACAGCATCCACGGCGAGTAGTACGGACTCGGGGTGTCGGCGGCGACGAGCGGGTTGCCGGGGTGCAGCGGACTGTGGCGCAGGCGTTCGATGGTGGCCGCGTGCATGCCCAGGTCACCGGCCCACGGGAGCTTGACGATCACCACGAGCAGCAGGGCGACGAGGAGCGCGGCGGCGGCTCCGGGGACGAGGGAACGCTTCGCGGCGACCGGCGGCCGGCGCGCGGCTCTGCCGGCGGGGCGCGCCTCAGACGGCGCGGCGCGCATCGCGGGCCTGCGCGGGCGGACGGCTCTCCGTGAGGTTCACAGTCACGCGCACAACTTTATCCGAATGATCCCGTTTAGCAGGAAAAGGTAAATTCACCGTGCGTCGTTTCCTAATCACCGGAAAGAAAACGACATGAGGGCGCCCCGGGCCGTCTCGGCCCGGGGCGCCCTCGGTGCGGGTGAGCTACGAGTGCGTCCGCAGCATCGTGCGCATCGTGCGCATCGCCACCGACAGGTTGGCGAGGTCGAACGCGTCCGAGCTGCGGATCTCCTCCAGCGTGGTGCGGGCCCGCGAGAGGATCGCCGCGTTCTTCTGCTCCCACACCTTGAACCGCTGCTCCGGCGTCGAGGTGCCGTTGCCGACGGCCAGCACGTCCGCCGTCAGGGCCGCGTGCGCCGCGTACAGGTCCTCGCGGATCGCCGCGCGCGCCATGGACTGCCAGCGGTCGGCGCGCGGCAGCTCGATGATGCGGTCCATCAGCTGGGTGATGCTGAGCCGGTCGGCGAGGTCGTAGTACACCTCGGCGACGTCCATCGGGTCCTTGCCCATGCGGTCGGCCACCGAGACGATGTCGAGCGCCGGGAAGGCGGAGGAGAACCCGGCCACGCGGGTGGCCAGCTCGTCCGGCACGCCGACGCCGGACAGCTCGTCGTAGACCTGCTGGTACCAGTCCAGGTCCGCGCCGCGCAGCAGCTTGGGCAACTCGGCCCAGACCTGCTCCACCCGCTCGGAGAAGAACTCCACCGTCTCGGTCAGCTGGAGCGGCTGCGGCCGGTTGTTGAGCAGCCAGCGCGTGCCGCGCTCGACCAGGCGGCGCGAGTGCAGCCGGATACGGGTCTGGACGTCGGCCTCGACCTTGTTGTCCAGCGCCTCCACCGCGTCCCACACCGGCGCCGAACGGAAGATCGCGCGGGCCACCGTCTGTGCCCGGACGATCTCCTCCAGCGACGCGCCGGTCTCCTCGCGCAGCCGGTGCAGATACGTCGTGCCGCCGGTGTTCACCGTGTCGTTGACCAGGACGGTCGTGGTGATCTCGCGGTGCAGCGGGTGGTTGTCGATCTGCTCGGCGAACTGATCGCGCAGCTGGGTCGGGAAGTAGGCGTGGAGCAGGCCGCGCAGGTAGGGGTCGTCCGGCAGCGAGGTGTGCAGCAGCTCCTCGGCGACGGTGATCTTGGTGTACGCCAGCAGGACGGCCGTCTCCGGGCCGGTCAGGCCGTGCCCGGCACCGAGCCGCTCACGGATCTGACGGTCGGTGGGCAGGAACTCCAGCGCCCGGTCCAGGTGGCCCTCACGCACCAGGTGCTTCATGAAGCGCTGCTGGGCGTGGAGCATGTCCTTGGACTGGGCGAGCGCGTTGGCGATCGCCGTGTTCTGCGCGTAGTTGTTGCGCAGCACCAGCGAGCCGACCTCGTCGGTCATCCCGGCGAGCAGCTTGTTGCGCTGCTTGACGGTCATGTCGCCGTCCGTGACCAGGCCGTTGAGCAGGATCTTGATGTTCACCTCGTGGTCGGAGGTGTCCACGCCCGCGCTGTTGTCGATGGCGTCGGTGTTGACCTTGCCGCCGGTCTGCGCGAACTCGATACGGCCGAGCTGGGTGCAGCCCAGGTTGCCGCCCTCGCCGACGACGCTGACCCGCAGGTCCCTGCCGTCGACGCGGATGGCGTCGTTGGCCTTGTCGCCGACGTCGGCGTTGGACTCGGTCGACGCCTTCGCGTACGTACCGATGCCGCCGTTCCACAGCAGGTCCACCGGGGCCCTGAGGATCGCCCGCATCAGGTCGGCCGGGGTCACCTTGGTGACACCCGACTCGATGCCGAGGGCCTGGCGGATGTGCGCGTTGACGGGGATGGACTTGGCGCTGCGCGGGAAGACGCCGCCGCCGGCGGACAGCAGGTCCGTGTTGTAGTCGGCCCAGCTGGAGCGCGGCAGGTCGAACAGGCGGCGGCGCTCGGCGTAGGAGGTCGCCGCGTCCGGGTTCGGGTCGATGAAGATGTGCCGGTGGTCGAAGGCCGCGACCAGGCGGATGTGCTCGCTCAGCAGCATGCCGTTGCCGAACACGTCACCGGACATGTCGCCGATGCCGACGACCGTGAAGTCCTGGCTCTGGGTGTCCACGCCAAGCTCCCGGAAGTGCCGCTTGACCGACTCCCAGGCGCCGCGGGCGGTGATGCCCATGCCCTTGTGGTCGTAGCCGGCGGAGCCGCCGGAGGCGAAGGCGTCGCCGAGCCAGAAGTCGTAGGACTCGGCCACCTCGTTGGCGATGTCCGAGAACGTCGCCGTGCCCTTGTCGGCCGCGACCACCAGGTAGGTGTCGTCGCCGTCGTGACGGACCACGTTCCGCGGGGGCACCACCTCGCCCGCGACCATGTTGTCGGTGATGTCGAGCAGCGCCGAGATGAAGGTCTTGTAGCTGGCGATGCCCTCGGCCAGCCAGGCGTCCCGGTCCACGCCCGGGTCGGGCAGCTGCTTGGCGACGAAGCCGCCCTTGGCGCCCACCGGCACGATGACCGTGTTCTTCACCATCTGCGCCTTGACCAGGCCCAGGATCTCGGTGCGGAAGTCCTCGCGCCGGTCGGACCAGCGCAGGCCGCCGCGCGCGACCTTGCCGAAGCGCAGGTGCACGCCCTCCACCCGCGGCGAGTACACCCAGATCTCGTACGCCGGACGCGGCGCCGGAAGATCCGGGATGGCCTGCGGGTCGAACTTCATGGAGACGTAGTCGTGCGGGCTGCCGCTCGCCGTCTCCTGGAAGAAGTTCGTGCGCAGGGTCGCCTTGATGACGGTGAGGAATGACCTGAGGATCCGGTCCTCGTCCAGGGAGGCCACCTGGTCCAGGGCCGCGTCGACCTCTTCGAGCAGGGCGTCGACCAGTTCGTGGCCGGCGCGCTGCCGCTCGGGCGCCATCCGCGCCTCGAACAGGGAGACGAGCAGGCGGGTGGTGTGGACGTTGTTTCGGAGGGTGTCCTCCATGTAGTCCTGGCTGAAGGTGGAGCCCGCCTGGCGCAGGTACTTGGCGTAGGCGCGCAGCACCATCGCCTGGCGCCAGCTCAGCCCGGCGCTCAGCACCAGCGCGTTGAACCCGTCGTTCTCCGCCTTGCCGGTCCAGGCAGCGGCGAAGGCGTCCTGGAAGCGCTCACGGGCGTCGTCGCCGAGGTAGTCGCCGCCGTTGCCGGTGACCGCCTTGGGCATGCGCAGGCCGAAGTCGTAGATCCAGGCCGTCGTACGGTCCGCGCAGCGCAGCTCGTACGGCCGCTCGTCGGTGACCTCCACGCCCAGCCGGCTGAGCACCGGCAGGACGTGCGAGAGGGAGACCGAGCCACCCCTCTGGTAGATCTTGAAACGGCGCTCCTCGGGGGCGGCGCCCACCGGCTCGTACAGGCTCAGCGCGAAGGTCTTGCCCTCGCCCAGCTGCTCCAGGTTGACCAGGTCGGCGACGGCGGCGCGCGGGGTGTGGTCGGCCTTGTAGCCCTCGGGGAAGGCGTGGTTGTAGCGGCGCAGCAGCTCGGCGGCGCGCTCCTCGCCGAGTTCGGCGTTCAGCGCCTCGGAGAAGGCGTCGGCCCAGGAACGGGCGGCCTCCACCAGACGGGCCTCGATGCGCTCCTTGTCGGCGTCGGACAGCTCCGGCAGCTCGGTGCCCTGCGGGACGCGGACGACGAAGTGCAGCCGGGACAGGATCGACTCGGTGTTCCAGGCGGTGAAGTCGACGCTGGTGCCGCCGAGCTCCTCCTTGAGGATGTCGATGATCCGCAGGCGCACACCCGTGGTGTAGCGGTCGCGCGGGAGGTAGACGAGCGCGGAGTAGTAGCGCCCGTACTCGTCCTGGCGCAGGTACAGCCGCAGACGGCGGCGCTCCTGCAGGTAGAGGACGGAGGTGACGATCGGCTCCAGCTCGGCGGCCGGGGTCTGGAACAGCTCGTCGCGCGGGTAGGTCTCCATGATCTGGAGCAGGTCGCGCCCGTCGTGGCTGTTGGGCGAGAAGCCGGCGAGGTCCAGGACCTCGTCGACCTTGCGGCGGATGACCGGGACCCGGCGCACCGACTCGGTGTACGCGGCGGAGGAGAACAGGCCCAGGAAGCGGCGCTCGCCGATCACCTCGCCCTTGTCGTCGAACTTCTTGACGCCGATGTAGTCCAGGTACGACGGCCGGTGCACGGTGGCCCGGCTGTTGGCCTTGGTCAGCACGAGCAGTTTGTGCTCGCGGGCCTTGGCGCGAGCGTCGGCGGGCAGCCGCTCGAAGGACGGGCTGACCGGGTGCTTGTCCTCGCCCGCGTGCTGCGGGTCCGAACGCAGTATGCCCAGCCCGGTGCCGGGCACGGCGGCCAGGGAGTCGTCCTCGCGCAGCCGGTACTCGCGGTAGCCGAGGAAGGTGAAGTGGTCGGAGGCCAGCCAGCGCAGCAGCTCGCGGGCCTCCTCGACCTGCTGCTCGGGCAGGTCGGCGGGCAGGGTCTCCTCGGGCAGTCCGTCGGCGATACGGGCCGACGCGTCGCGCATCTTCTCCCAGTCCTCCACGGCCTCGCGGACGTCGGAGAGCACCCGCAGCAGGTCGGCGGTGATCTGCTTGAGGTCGGAGCGGTCGGTCTCGCGGTCGATCTCGACGTGGATCCAGGACTCGATGTGCGCGTCGTGCGGCAGCGACTCGCCGGTCGGCGCGCTGGCCAGCACCTCGAGGAGCTTGCCGGTCAGGTCCCGGCGGACGACGAACTGCGGGTGGACGACGACGTGGATGCCGCGTCCCTGCCGGGTCAGCTCGTTGGTGACCGAGTCGACGAGGAAGGGCATGTCGTCGGTGACGACCTCGACGACGGAGTGGCTGCAGGTCCAGCCGTTCTCCTCGACGGTCGGCGTGTGCACCCGCACGTTGGCCGTGCCCTGCGGACGGTTCTCGGCCAGACGGTAGTGGGAGAAAGCGGCACCGAAGACGTCGACCGGGTCACGGTCGGCGAGGTCCTCCGGGGCGGTGTGCAGGTAGTAGCGCTGGAGGAACGAGAGTACGGAGTCCCGGTCCGGGGCACCCTCGTCCGTCGTCCCGGTCGGGAGGTGCCCCCCGGCCGGACTGTTCTCAGCTACCCGGGCGGCCCTCTCGAGCAGCTCGGCCTTGGCTTCGTCCAGCTTGGTCTGCATTGTCCTCTGGCTCCTGTCGCGCGCCGTTGCGTGACGTTGAAGGAAGTACGGTCTCTTCCCCTTGGGCGTAACGTCCCGGTCCGGGGTGTCCGGTCCCTTCCGACGCTATGCCGCGAGGTGAGATGAGCGGGGGGTTATCGGCCATCCTCGACGCGCCCGACGGATGTGACGCTGCTCTCGGCGGCGCCGCCGGTCGGGGTTGACGCGGCGTCCTGGGGGCCGTCGAGGCCCCGTCCCGCCCGCGAGGACCAGCGACCGCCGCCCGGTCACGGATGTCTTCCGTGCACACCGGGCGCAGAGCGGAGGCTGGGGCGCCCCCGCGAACTATCGCGCTGATCACGCCACAAGGCTATCGCTCTTCACGGGTAACCCGTCATGAGCCGTATGTGTACAAAACCCGGGGTGGAAGTTTGACGTTCTGCACAGGGGTGGCGTGGGCGGACAGGGCGTATGCCCGCACCGGACGAAGCCCTGCGCGCCCACCGGCGCTCCTGGCACGGGTGGGGCCCCGAGAGGCCGCGGCTGCCCGTGTCTGGGCAGCCCCGACAGGCCGCAGGATGCGGCCGTCGGGTCACGCCGCGAGGCGCTGCGCCTCGGCGACCGCTTCCCGGAGAGTGTCGACCACCGGCACGCCGGCCTCCTCCAGGCTGGCCCGGCTGTGCGAACCGCCCGTGTAGAGCACCGCCCGCGCCCCCGCGTGCCGCGCCGCCACCGCGTCGTCGGCGGCGTCGCCGATCACCACCGTGCGCGCGGGGTGCACCCGCGCGCCCAGCGCGCCCAGGTGCCGCACCATGTGCTCCGCCTTGCTGCCACCGGAGGGCCCGGTCCGCCCGTCGACCCGTATGAAGTGCGCCTCGATCCCGAAGCCCCGTACCAGCGGGACCAGCTCCTCGTGCCCGTACATGCTGAGGATCGACTGGCTGTGCCCGGCCGACCGCCACCCCGCGAGCAGCTCCACCGCCCCCTCGGTCAGCCCGCAGCGGGTCCGATGCTCGGCGTAGTACCGGTGGAAGATCGCGTCCATGAGCTCCCACTCGGCCTCCGTGGGGAGCCGGCCCATCAGCCGCTCGTAGAACTTCGGCACCGGCACGCAGTACAGCGCGCGATACCGCTCCAGCGTGATCGGCTCCAGACCGAGTTCGGCGAACGCCGCGTTCGTCGCGCCGATGATCGCGTCGTTGTCGTGGAACAGCGTGCCGTTCCAGTCCCAGACGATATGCGCCCCTGACTGCATCCCCATGCCGGAAAAACTACCCCTCGCCACTGACAATCAGGGCCCCTCGCCGAACCCGACCAGGTTCGCGATCTCCTGCGTGGCGTACCAGAGCAGCTCGTGGTCCTCGGCCCCGTCCACGACGAACTGCGCGTCGTCGTCACCGGCGTCCGCCGCCGCCAGGGCCTCCGCCGCCGCGCTCACATCCGTCTCCGCGTCGTCCAGGTCGACGTGCACGGCGGCCGCCTTGGCCAGCTTCACCGTCCCCGTCACCCGCACCTCGCCGAGCGCCGCGGGGTCGAGCCCCCGGTCGGGGTCGGCGGTCGCGGTGCCGTCGGGCACGTCCACGGCGACCACGACCCGGCGGCGCGGCGCGTCCGGGTACGCGGCCAGCAGCCGCAGCGAGGCCAGTGCGGCCCGGCTGAGCGCGGCGTACTCCAGCTCCTCCATGTCGTCGGAGAGGTACCACTCGCGCAGGGCCGGCGTGACGGCGTACGCGACGAACGGCCCGGCCCCCAGCTCCCCCGTCTTGTACGCCTCGGCGAGACCGGGGAGGGTCAGGGGGACGTAGACGCGCATGGCTGGCCGCCTTCTCGTGTCGGAGGGCCTCGCAGGGCTTCGGGAGACGGCCTTCAGGATACGTGCGGGGGCCTCTTTCGTGCCCACGGCCGCACCCTCCCACGCGTCCACTCCGCGCCCCGCGACTCACCCGGTGTGCCCCTGCTCCGCCAAGCCTTCCGGGGCCCGCCACCACTCGGATGAGTGAACCTGTCGGCCGCCCGCCCCGGGCCGCGTCTTCCTTGCCGGTGCCGGACCGGATGCCGTACAAGATGCCGTGCGGAAGTTACTGCTCGGTAGAGCAGCGCACCGCACAACCACACCGCAGACCGCAGAACGGGGACTCATGAACAAGGTCATGACCCGGGCACAGCGCCGCCCGGGTGCCCGCCCGCCGGGCCGCCACGACGCACGCCGCCCCGGTGGCGCCCCACCGCGCACCCCGGGCGGCAGCCCGGCCCGCACGACGAGCGGCGGACGCCCGCCGGGCTCACCGCGCGGCACCGGCCCGGCCCGCACCACCCC
>NZ_MUBM01000404.1 GCF_002154505.1 Streptomyces carpinensis
GCGGCGGCCGCCGCCCGCTACCGCGCCGAACTGATCGAGCAGCCCGCCCTCACCGCATAAGGATCACCCGTGACCAGTGTCCGTGGATACTTCCACCCCAAGACGGCGACCGGAGCCTCGTCGCTGATCCCCTCACCGCCCTGGCGCTACTCCGGCGACCTGCTCACCGTCGAGTACCGCACCGACCCCGACCGCGTGCGCGAACTCCTTCCCGAGCCGCTGGAACTCGCCGACGAGGACCCCGGCGCGGTCGCCCTGATCTGGGCCGACTGGCAGTCCTGCGCCGCGTCGGGAGAGGAACTGCTCGACCCGGTGCGCGCCCAGTACAAGGAGGCGTTCGCGGTCGTCCGCTGCAAGTACAAGGGGCAGACCTACACACGCTGCGTCCACATCTGGGTGGACAAGGACTTCGCGATCGCCCGCGGGCTGCACCAGGGCTACCCGAAGAAGCTCGGCTCCATCCACCAGACCCGCCCGCACCCCTACGGGCCTGCCCCGCGCATCGAGGCCGGCGCCCGCTTCGGCGCCACCCTCGCCGCCGCCGACCGGCGCCTCGCCCAGGCCGTCGTCACGCTGCGCGAGCCGTCGGAGACCAACGGCTTCGTCAACGGGCATCCGATGGCCCACCACCGGTGGCTGCCCTCCATCGAGAAGGGCAAGGGCCTCGCCCTGGACGAGCTGATCGAGTCCGGCGCGGCCTCCTTCGAGGGCGGACAGCCCTGGGTGGGCGACGCCGACCTGGAGCTGTTCGGCTCGCCCACCGAGGAACTGGCCCGGCTGGAGGTCCGCGAGCCGATCGCCGCGTACTACCGGCAGGTGGGCGTGGTGTGGGACGGCGGCCGACTGCTGGAGTCGAACACCTCCGGCGCCGAGTGAGCCCGCGCACCGCATCGACCACCAGGAGCCCCACACCATGAGCGCACCCATCACCACCGTCGCCGGAGTCGCCGTCGACACCCGCCACTGGATCGGCGGCCGGCGCGTCGCCTCCACCGACACCTTCACCGACGTCTCGCCCATCGACGGCAGCACACTCGGCGAGATCGCCCGCGGCACCGCGACGGAGGCCGCGGCGGCCGTCGCCGCCGCCAAGGCCGCCTTCCCGGGCTGGGCCGCCACCTCGCGCGCCGAGCGCGCCCGCATCCTGCACGCCGTCGCCGACGGCGTGGAGAAGCGCCTCGAAGAGCTCGCCGTCGTCGAGACCGCCGACAACGGAGCCCTGCTGCGCTCCCACCGCCGCGGTGTCATGCCGCGGGTCGCGCACAACTTCCGCTTCTTCGCCGACTGGCTGCTGGGACTGGACCACGAGGACTTCGAGACCCGCGGCCACACCAACCACGTCAGCTGGGACCCGGCCGGACCCTGCGTGCTGATCACACCGTGGAACGCGCCCCTGATGCTCGCCACCTGGAAGGTCGCCCCGGCGCTGGCGGCCGGCGACACGGTCGTCCTCAAGCCCGCCGAGTGGTCCCCGCTGACCGCCTCCCTGCTCGCCGACATCGCCGCCGAGGCGGGGTTGCCGGCCGGTGTCCTCAACGTCGTGCAGGGCTACGGCTCCGAGATCGGCGACGCCCTGACCTCGCACCCCGATGTGCGCCGGATCAGTTTCACCGGCTCGGTGCCGACCGCGAAGCGCATCGCCGCCTCGGCCGCCGCCAACCTCACGCCGCTGAGCCTCGAACTCGGCGGCAAGTCCCCGCTGCTGGTGTTCGCCGACGCCGACCTGGACCTGGCGGTCGACCTCGCGGTCGAGCAGTACGACAACGCCGGGCAGGTCTGCCTGGCGGGCACCCGGCTGCTGGTGGAGGAGACGGTCGCGGAGGAGTTCACGCGCCGGTTCGTCGAGAAGGCCGGCCGGCTCAGGCAGGGCGACCCCCGCGACGAGGCCACCGACATCGGGCCCAACATCCACCCCCGTCAGCTGGAGAAGATCGACGGCTTCGTGCAGCGCGCGATCGCGGCCGGGGCCCGCGCGGTCATCGGCGGGCACCGCGAGGACGGCCAGTACTACGCGCCGACCCTCCTCACCGACGTGTCGCAGGACTCGGAGATCGTGCAGGAGGAGGTCTTCGGGCCGGTCCTGACCCTGCAGACCTTCGACGGCGAGGACGAGGCGATACGTCTGGCCAACGACACCCGGTTCGGCCTGGCCGCCACCGTCGCCACCGGCGACCCCCGGCGCGCCGAACGCGTCACCGCGCAGCTGGTCGCGGGCACCGTGTGGGTCAACTGCTTCTTCGTCCGCGACCTCCAGGCGCCCTTCGGCGGCTCCCGCCAGTCCGGCGTCGGCCGTGAGGGCGGCACGTGGAGCTTCGACTTCTACTGCGACGTGAAGAACACCGTCACCGCCCCGAAGGGATGGAAGGACCATGGGTGAGATCGTCGGGGCGGGCCTGCTCGCCCACGTCCCCACCATCGTGCTGCCGGAGGAGACCCGGCGGGAGCTGAACGAGGGCAAGGAGATCACTCTCGTCACCGGCCTGCACCAGCTGCGCGGGGACGTCTTCGAGCGGGACGACTACGACACGGTCGTGGTCCTCGACTCGCACTGGGCGACGACCGTGGAATTCGTCGTCACCGCGCAGCCCCGCCGGGCGGGCCTGTTCACCTCCGAGGAACTGCCGCGCGGCATGTGCCGCATGCCGTACGACTTCTCGGGTGACCCCGAACTCGCGCACAACATCGCGTCGTTCGCCGACAAGCACGGCACGTGGATCACCGCGATCGACGACGAGTACCTGCCGATCTACTACGCCACGATCAACCTGTGGAAGTTCCTCGGCGAGGGCCTGCCCGGCAAGCGGTGGGTGACCATCGGCGTCTGCCAGACCGGCGACATGGAGGACCATCTGCGGCTGGGCCGTGCGCTGGCCGACGGCATCGCCGCCACCCCGGGGCGCAGGGTGCTGCTGATCGCCTCCGGCGCCCTCTCGCACACCTTCTGGCCGCTGCGCGAGCTGCGTGACCACGAGTCCGGCGATCCGGCGCACATCTTCACGCCCGAGGCCCGTGAGGCCGACCACGAGCGCATCGCCTGGTTCAAGGAGGGCCGGCACGACAAGGTCCTCGACACCATGGACGAGTTCTGGAAGTTCAAGCCCGAGGCGAGGTTCTTCCACTACCTGATGATGGCGGGCGCCCTCGGCGAGCAGGCGTGCGTCGCCCGGGCCCGCCAGTACGGCGAGTACGAGAACTCGATCGGCACCGGTCAGGTCCACCTCTGGTTCGACCGCCCGGCCGACGGCTGGACCGGCACCGGTCTGCCCACGCCCCCTGCCCCGCACAACCCGCACAGCCGCGTCTGAGGAGTCCCGACATGCCCGAATACCGCCGTATCCTCCTCGACGGCGCCGCCGTCCAGGTCACCGTGGACGGGGACGAACTCGTCGCCGGGGACGGCCGCCGCGTCAAGACCGAGGAGGCGCAGCACCTGCCGCCGGTGGTCCCCTCCAAGGTGATCGCCGTCCACCTGAACCACCGCAGCCGCGTCGAGGAGTTCCAGATCGCCCTCCCCGAGACGCCCACCTACTTCCACAAGCCGACCTCGGCCCTGAACTCCCACAAGGGCGCCGTCGTCCGGCCCGAGGGCTGCAAGTGGCTCAACTACGAGGGCGAGGTCGCCATCGTGATCGGCAAGACGGCGCGGAACCTCTCCGCGGCCGACGCCGGGGACCACATCGCGGGCTACACGGTCGCCAACGACTACGGCCTGCACGACTTCCGCGACACCGACGCCGGCTCCATGCTCCGGGTCAAGGGCTCCGACACCCTCTGCCCGCTCGGCCCCGGCCTGGTCACCGACTGGGACTTCCACGGCAAGCGGCTGCGCACCTACGTCAACGGCGAGGTCGTGCAGGACGGGTCGACGGACGAGATGAAGTGGGACATGCACTACCTCGTCGCCGACATAGCCCGCACCATCACGCTCCACCCGGGCGACGTGCTGCTCTCCGGGACCCCGGCCAACTCCCGGCCCGTCCAGCCCGGTGACGTCGTCGAGGTCGAGGTCGAGGGACTCGGCAGGCTCACCAACCACATCGTCACCGGCCCGACCCCGATCCGCGCGGACGTCGGTGCCCAGCCCACCGAGTCCGAGGAGGTGCTGTCCACCGCGCTCGGCGGCGACTGGGAGTTCCGTGGTATCCGGCCGCCCAGGCGCTGAGCGGAACGCCGCCGGTAGGGTCGACGCCATGACCGACTCCGTGGAGCCCGCCGGCGAGCGCCGTACCCGCAAGCGTGTGAACCACTACGGGTCGGGCCGGGTGGCCCTGCTGGACGCCGCTGTCCGCGTGGTCGCCCGGGGCGGGCTGCGCAAGCTCACCTACCGGGCCGTCGCGGAGGAGGCCGGGGTCACCCACGGGCTCGTCGTGCACCACTTCGGTTCGCGCGACGCGCTGATCGAGGAGGCCGTCACCCACGCCATCCGCTCCTCGCTGCACAGCAGCGCCCTCGATGTCGGCATGGGCAAGGCGTCCGACTTCGCGGGCGGTCTGCCCGACATGGTCGACTCCGGGCCCGAGCTGCAGGCCTTCCAGTACGAGCTGCTGCTGGAGGCCCGCCGCCGGCCTGAGCTGCTGCCGCACCTGCGCGCCCTGTACGAGGAGTACTTCGAGGCGAGCGGGCGTGAGCTGGCCCGCATCCTGCCGGGACCGGTGAGCCGTGGCACGACCCGGCTGGTCTTCGCCGCGCTCGAGGGCCTGGTGCTGCACCAGCTCGTCTTCGGCGAGCGCGAGGTCACCGAGGAGGCCCTGGCGGAGCTGAGGGCCCTGCTGCAGAAGCTGGCCGAGGGCCCGGCCGCGAGCTGACGCTCACCTGCGGCAACCTTGAGGGAGCGTCGTTCCCGGCCCTCGGTAACGGGGGCGTAAGGATTCGTCGCACCGGCGGGATTCCCTGCTTCCACCCCCTTGCCAAACGGATAGTTCCGCCCCACGATGAGGCAACTCGTTTGGCCTGAAACGAACTCTCCCTCTCTGGCAGGTGATCCGAGTGGACAGTCAGACGGCTTCCGCACCGCGGACCGTGAAGGACGCCCCCACTGCAGCCACGCTCAAACCCAACGCCCTGGGTGTCCTGGGCATCCTCTTCTTCGTACTGTCCGGTCAGGCCCCGCTGACGGGTATCGCCGGCGCGGCCCCGATATCGGTCGCCATCGGAAACGGATCCGGCACACCGGCCGCCTACCTGCTGGCCGGGGCCGTGATCCTCCTCTTCTCCGTCGGCTTCGTCGCGATGGGGCGGCACGTCGTGGACGCCGGCGCCTTCTACACGTACATCGGCACCGGCCTCGGCCGCACCGCCGGCGCGGGCAGCGCGAGCGTCGCCCTCTTCGCCTACTGCGTGATCCAGGCGGCGATGTACGGCCTGTACGGCTCCATCGTCAGCGGACTCGTCGCCGACCACACCGGACTCCACCTGCCGTGGTGGCTGTGCACGCTGGCCACCATGGCCGTGGTGCAGGCTCTGGGTGCCGCGGGCATCGAGATGGGCGCCCGGGTCCTGGCCGTCTTCGTCCTCGCCGAGTTCAGCATCCTGCTGATCTTCAGCCTGGTCACCCTGTTCAAGGGCGGCGGCCCCGAGGGGCTGGGCGTGGCCGACAGCTTCTCCGCGTCGGCGGCCCTGCAGGGCGCACCGGGCGTCGCCGTGATGTTCGCCGTGGCGTCGATGTTCGGCTTCGAGGCCACGGCCATCTACGGCGAGGAGGCCAAGGAGCCGAAGAAGACGGTGCCGCGGGCCACCTATCTCTCGGTGATCGTCGTCACCGGCTTCTTCGCCCTGGTCTCCTGGATGCTGATCTCGGCCTACGGCGCCTCCAAGGCACCGGCGGCCGCGGGCAAGGCGCTGGCGAGCGGCGACTCCGCCGGTTTCGTCTTCGCGCCCATCACCGCCCAGTTCGGCGGCTGGGTCGGCGACGTCCTGCCGATCCTCCTCGCCACCTCCCTGTTCGCCGGCATCCTGACCTTCCACAACTCCGCCAACCGCTACCTGTTCTCCCTCAGCCGCGACGGCCAGCTGCCCGCCGGCCTGTGCCGGCTCAACACCCGGCACTCCCCGTGGGCCGCCGGCTGCGTACAGACCGTGATCGCCGTACTCCTGGTCGTGCCGTTCGCACTGGCCGGCAAGGACCCGGTGCTCACCCTCTTCTCCTGGTTCAGCGGGCTCGCCGTCCTGGCGATGATGCTGCTCTACCTGCTGACCTCGCTGTCGGTCGTCGTGTTCTTCCGCCGCCGGCGCGTGGACAGCCGGGTGTGGAACACCCTGATCGCACCCGTGCTCGGAGCGCTCGGCCTCGCGCTCGCCATCTGGCTCATCCTGGCCAACTTCACGACCCTGATCGGCGGCGAGGCGAGCACGGCAGTGTGGCTCGTGCTCTCCGTGCCCGTCGTGCTGGCCCTCGGCGTGGCCAACGAACGCCTGCGACGCCGACGCGCCGTACCCGGCCCGCGCTGAACCCACCGGTGGCCGCCCGCCCGCCACGGCGCCAGGGCGGGCGGCCGCCGTTCCTTCCCCCACCGCCGAACCCCCGTGGTCTGGAGGACCGCATGACCGCTGCGACCCACGACGAATGGCTCCGCCGGGCCAAGACCCTCGAACTGCCCCGCACCCACCTCATCGACGGCGCCGAGGAAGCCGGTGGCGGCAGCACGTTCCGCGCGGTCTCTCCCCGCGACGGCCAGGTGCTCACCGAGGTCGCCGACGGCGGCCCGGCCGAGGTCGACGCCGCCGTCTCGGCAGCGCGACGCGCCTTCGACCACGGTCCCTGGCCGCGTCTGGCCCCTGCCGAGCGGGGCCGGGTCATGGTCCGTCTCGCCGATCTCCTCGACGAACACCGGGCCGAACTGGCGCTCACCGTCAGCCTGGAGATGGGCAAGCCCATCACCGACGCCCACGACATCGAACTGCGCGCGGTCATCAACACGTTCCGCTGGTACGGCCAGCTCGCCGACAAGCTCACCGACGAGTCCCCGCACACCCCGCCGGACGCGCTCGCCCTGGTCACCCGGGAACCGGCCGGCGTCGTGGGCGCGGTCGTCCCCTGGAACTTCCCCCTGACGCTGGCCGGCTGGAAGGTCGCCCCCGCTCTGGCCGCCGGCTGCACGGTCGTCCTCAAGCCCTCGGAGAACTCACCGCTCTCGGCGCTGCTGCTCGGCCGTCTCGCGCTGGAGGCCGGTCTGCCGCCGGGCGTGCTCAACGTCGTCAACGGCAACGGCCCGGTGGCCGGCCGCGCCCTCGGGCTGCACCCCGACGTCGACGTCCTGGCCTTCACCGGCTCCACCGCCGTGGGCCGCCACTTCCTGCGCTACTCCGCCGACTCCAACCTCAAGCGCGTCTGGCTGGAGCTGGGCGGCAAGTCCCCCAACATCGTCCTGCCCGACGCCCCCGACCTGGACAAGGCGGCGGCGATCGCCGCCTGGGGCATCTTCTTCAACCAGGGCGAGATGTGCACCGCGCCCTCCCGGCTGCTGGTGCACTCCTCGGTCGCCGAGCACGTCACCGAGGCCGTCGTGGAGCGGGCCCGCGCCCTGCGCGTGGGCGATCCCCTCGACCCGGCCACCGAGATGGGGGCCCTGGTCGGCGAGCACCACCTCGACCGCGTGCTCGACCACGTCCGCACCGGGCGTGACGACGGAGCCCGGCTGCGCACGGGCGGCGCGCGCACCCTGACCGAGACCGGTGGCGTCTACCTCGAACCGACGGTCTTCGACCAGGTGACCTCGGAGAGCCGGCTGGCGCGCGAGGAGATCTTCGGACCCGTGCTGTCCGTGCTCGCCTTCGACGACCTCGACGAGGCCGTCGCCCTCGCCAACGCCACCGAGTACGGCCTCGCGGCCGGCCTGTGGACGGCCGACCTCTCCACCGCCCACACGGTCTCCCGCGCCCTCAGGGCCGGCACGGTGTGGGTCAACTGCTACGAGGAGGGCGACCTGACCGTGCCCTTCGGCGGCATGAAGCAGTCCGGCAACGGACGGGACAAGTCCGTCCACGCCCTGGAGAAGTACACCGAACTGAAGACCACCTGGATCCAGCTGTGACCCGCCGCCCGCTGATCGCCGTACCCGCCCGTTTCTCCGCCACCACCTCCGCCCTGCGCTACGCGGCCGAGGTCAACGCGCGCGCCCTGATCGAGGCCGTGTGGCGGGCGGGCGGCGAGCCCGTCACCCTCCACCCGCACGCACCGGGCGGCACGGCCGACCCCGCCGAGGTCGCCGACCGCCTCGCCCGCTTCGACGCCCTCCTGCTCCCCGGCGGCGGCGACCTCGCGCCCCACCGCTACGGCGCGGCCGACACCCATGCGGCCGTCTACGACGTGGACGACGAGCAGGACGCCTTCGACCTGGAGCTCGCCCGGCAGGCCCTCGCGAGCGGCCTGCCCCTGCTGGCGATCTGCCGCGGTCTCCAGGTGGTCAACACGGCCCTCGGCGGAACGCTGCACCAGGACATGGGCGGCCCCGAACGCGAGCATCGCCACGTCCGGCACCCCGTCTCCATCGCGCCCGGATCGGTCCTGGCCCGGGCCACCGGCGCCGACAAGGCGGAGGCTTCCTGCTACCACCACCAGCACGTGGACCGGTTGGGGGAGGGGCTGACCGTCACCGCCCGCGCCGCCGACGGGACCGTCGAGGCGGTCGAACTCACCCGGTCCGACGGCCTGTTCCTGGCCGTGCAGTGGCATCCCGAGGACACCGCGCACGAGGACCCGGCCCAGCAGAGACTCTTCGACGCGCTGGTGCAGGCCGCGCGGCAGCCGGGGTGAGAGGAGACCGCGTCCGTCCGCCGACCCGGGCGCGTCCGTCTGCTGACCAAAAGCGCGTCCGTCCGCCGACCGGGCTGCCTCCGCCCGCCGAACGTGGCGCGCCGGTCCTGCCGACCGGGGCCGCGCCTCGGCGCAGGCGAGACGATGCGACGCCGGGCGGCCGGGGTTACTTCCGGGCGCGCCGTCCGCTGCGGCGCGGTGTGGGATTCTCGCCGTTCAGCAGCGACCTGCGCCGGTCCTCGCCCTCCTCCTCGACCTGGAGTACCACCTGCCGCAGCCCGTCGGCGAGGCTGCGGCACTCCACATCGCTCAGCCGGGCGGTGACGAAGGCCTCCTCCTCGTTGAACGCCGGGAACACCTGGCGCATGAAGTCCTCGCCCTGCTCGGTGAGGGCCAGCAGGACGAGCCGCCCGTCGGTGGGATGACCGGCGCGCCGCAGCAGACCGCGCGACTCCAGCGTGCGGGCGACCCCGGTCAGCGTGCCCTTCGATATCCCCGCCTCCTCGGCCACGTGCCGGGTCTCGGACTCGCCCCACACCCACACCACCCACAGCACCACGAAGGCGGTCCAGGTCAGGTCCGAGCCACGCAGCACGGAGTTCTCCAGATGCTGGCGGACCGCGGACGCGGCCCGGTAGATGTTGGCCACGGCGGCCATCTGTTCCCGGCGCAGCGCAATGCCACCGAGCTTCGCCTCCGCGAGCTTCTCCGCCTCGCCGATGGACCGCTGGCTGGGCACGGTCGCCCCCTCACTTCGTCGCCGGAACCACGGGCCCCCGGCCCGAGATCGTTCGGCATCAAATTGTACGGGTGACACGATCACGCCGGCCTGGTGCGGCGTGTCCCGACCGGCACCCTCGGCTCTCGGCGCGGGCGGGCACGGCCGCCTACCCTGGAGGTGTGGCTCGTTCCAACGACGAGGTCGCCGCGCTGTTCGCCGAATACGCGGACCTGATCTCGATCACCGGAGGAGACGCGTTCAAGGCACGCGTCTACGAGAAGGCCGCCCGGTCGGTGGGCGGGTTCCACGCCGACGTGTCCACGCTCGGCCTCAAGGAGCTCCAGGAGATCCCCAACGTCGGCAAGTCGATCGCCCAGAAGATCGTCGAGTACTTCCGCGACGGCAGCGTGTCCGCGGTCGAGGAGCTGAGGGCCAAGATCCCCGCCGGTGTCCGGCGGCTGACCGCCGTGCCGACCCTCGGCCCGAGGAAGGCCTGCCTCCTGTACGAGGAGCTCGGCATCTCCTCGGTCGAGGAACTGGCCGACGCCATCCACGCGGAACGGCTGCGCGACCTGAAGGGCTTCGGCCCCAAGACGGAGGAGAACATCCTCCACGGCATCGATCTGCTCCAGTCCTCCGAGGACCGCGTGCTGCTCGACGTGGCCCTGGACCTCGCGGACGACGTGGTCGCCGGGCTGTCGCGGGTGACCGGCTGCCGGCGGTGCGCCTACGCAGGTTCGCTGCGCCGCTTCCGCGAGACGATCGGCGACATCGACGTGCTCGCCGCCGCGGACGGGCCCAAGCCGCTGATGCGGGCGCTGACCGAGCTGCCGTACGTCTCGGAGGTCATCGCGCACGGCGACAAGAAGACCTCGATCCGCACCACCAAGGGCCTCAGCGTCGACCTCCGTGTCGTGCCACCGGACTCCTGGGGCGCTGCCCTGCAGTACTTCACCGGCTCGAAGGCGCACAACATCCGCACCCGCGAACTGGCCGTGCACCAGAAGCTGAAGCTGTCGGAGTACGGGCTGTTCGACACCGAGAGCGGCGAGAAGATCGTCTCCGAGACGGAGGAGGAGGTCTACGCCCGGCTCGGCCTGCCGTGGATCCATCCGGCGCTGCGCGAGGACCGGGGGGAGATCGAGGCCGGGCTGCGGGAGGAGCTGCCCGACCTGATCGAGGAGTCCGACATCCGGGGCGACCTGCACACCCACACCGACCTCACCGACGGCCTGGCCCCGCTGGAGGAGATGGTCGCGGCGGCCGCCGAACGCGGCTACGCCTACTACGCGGTGACCGACCACGGGCCCACCCTGTACATGCAGCGCATGACCGACGAGCGGATGCTGGCCCAGCGCGAGCAGGTGCGCGAGCTCGACGGCGCCTACGGCAAGCGCGGCCGGCGCAGCCGGGGCGGCGGCATGCGGCTGCTGCACGGCGCGGAGCTGAACATCGACCCCGAGGGGGAGGTGGACTGGCCCGGGGAGTTCCTGGCCGGCTTCGATCTGTGCGTCGCCTCGGTGCACTCGCACTTCAACCAGGGACGCGAGCAACTGACCCGGCGGCTCGTACGCGCCTGCGAGAACCCCTACGTCAACATCATCGGCCACCCCACCACCCGCATCATCGGCAAGCGGCCGGGCATCGACGCCGACCTGGACGAGGTCTTCGCCGCGTGCGCGCGAACCGGCACGGCGCTGGAGATCAACGCCCACCCGGACCGCCTCGACCTGCGGGACGAGGACATCCTGCGGGCCAAGCGGCACGGCGTGAAGTTCGCCGTGGACAGCGACGCCCACTCCACCCTGCACCTGGCCAACATGCGCTACGGCGTGGGCACGGCGCAGCGCGGCTGGCTCACCGAGGACGACGTCATCAACACCTGGCCCCAGGAGCGGCTGCGGCGCTTCCTGGACAAGGGCCGCACGAAGCGCCGCTCCAGGACCTGAGCACGGCTCGCGCGCTACCGGGCGTCCGGGACGGCGGCCGCGTCCGCGAGATCACGCCAGGGTCCGACCGGTACCGGCTCCGGTGCCCGCGTCCGCGGCCCGGGCGCGGGAGGCGGCGATCTGGGCGTACGCCTGTTCCCGTCCCTCCCAGTGGGAGCCCTCGACGCTCTTGCCGGGTTCGAGGTCCTTGTAGACCTCGAAGAAGTGGGTGATCTCCAGCCGGTCGAAGTCGGGGACGTCGCCGATGTCCTGCAGGCTCGCGTACCGGGGGTCGTGCGCGGGCACGCACAGGATCTTCTCGTCCGGGCCCTGCTCGTCCTTCATGCAGAACATGCCCACGGCCCGGCACTCTATGGCGCATCCGGGGAACGTCGGCTCGCCGACGATCACCAGGGCGTCGAGGGGATCGCCGTCCCGGCCCAGGGTGTGGTCGATGTAGCCGTAGTCGGCCGGGTACTTGGTCGAGGTGAACAGCAACCGGTCCAGCCGGATGCGGTGCAGTTCGTGGTCCATCTCGTACTTGTTGCGGGATCCCTGGGGGATCTCCACGATCACGTCGAACTCCACGGTGTCCTCCTGACGCTGCGGTGAGCCGCGTCACCGGCGCGCTCGGCGTACACCTCCAGTGTGCTCCCGCACGTCGCCGCCGGCCGGGTGGGCCGTGCCGTCCACCGGGGCGGGGCGCAGATCGAGGGTCCAGTTCTGGCCGACGAGGTCCTGGCCGAAGCTGTGGTGGCGTTCCTCGTCGGCGAGGGTGAAGCCGTGGCCCTGGTAGATCCTGCGCGCGGAGACCAGCACGTCGTTGGTCCACAGCGTCACCCGCCGGTAGCCGGCCTCGCGAGCGAACTCCAGGCACTCGCCGACGAGGCGGCTGCCGAGGCCCAGGCCCCTGGCGGCCGGGGTGACGAGCAGGATGCGCAGCTTGGCCACCTTCGGCTCATCATCGGCGACCAGGAAGACGCACCCCGCGCGTTCGCCGTCGACCTCGGCGATCCAGCCGGACTCCCCGGCCGGGTCGTGCCGAGCGGCGTAGTCGGCGACGATCCGGGCCACCAGGGCCTCGAAGTCGGTGTTCCAGCCGAACTGCCGGGCGTAGACCTCACCGTGGGCCATCACCACCCAGCCCAGGTCGCCGGGACGGTCGGCACGGCGCACGGTGACGTGCGGCTGGTTGTCCTGCTGCGGCATGAGTTGCTCCCCTGCGCCTGGCTGACACAACTGTTTCAGTAACGCTACGCTAGCTCCATGCCCCAGGAAGCGACAGCCCCCTCCGCCCGGCAGATCGAGCTGCTGGAGGCCGCCTACCGGTACGCGCTCGCACACGGCCTGGCCGATCTCTCGCTGCGCCCGCTGGCCACGGCCATCGGTTCCAGCCCCCGGGTCCTGATGTTCCTCTTCGGCAACAAGGACGGCCTGGTGCGGGCGCTGCTGGAGCGCGCCCGCGTTGATGAGCTGGCGCTACTGGACCGCCTCGGGCGGGCCGGGCAGCCCATCGGACTGGTTCCGGCGGTCGAGCGGGTGTGGGCGTGGCTCGCGGCCGACGAGCACCGTCCGCTGCTGCGGCTCTGGGCCGAGGCGTACGCCCGGTCCCTCGTCGAGCCCGAGGGGGCGTGGGCCGGGTTCGCCCGCGCGACCGTCGACGACTGGCTGGCGGTCCTGGCCGCCTGCCAACCGCAGCCGGAGAGGGACGGCGAGGCCGGGGCGGCCCGCCGCACCCTGGCCCTGGCGGTCCTCCGGGGCGCGCTGCTGGACCTCCTCGCCTCCGACGACGAGCCCCGGGTCACCGCGGCGGTGCGACACCAACTCGCCCTGCTGCGCGGCTGACGCAGCAGGGCGAGTGGGGGTGGCGCGGGCGGCGCGTCCGACCGCCGGGGCGGTGCCGGGGATCACCCACCACTGCTGACCGACGGTGAGCCCGCCGGCGCCGACGGCGGTCACGCTGGGCCTGGTGCCCCAGGCGCGCTGGGCGGAGGAGGCGGAGTCGACGCCCAGCAGGCCACCGGTGGCGGCGTCGCCGATACGGACGGGCCGTCACCGTTGCCGGAGAAGATCCACGACCGCGGGGCGAAGCCGGTCGCCCCGCCCCGCCGTGGCGACGACCGCGACGACGAGCGCTCCCGCCGCCCTTCTCCGTGGAGCTGACACAGGTGCTCCTTACTCATGACGGGCGGCGCCGGGCTGCGCCGCCTGCTGGGTGTGGTTCCTGTGCGTCACTGCGGTACAGCGGACCGGCGTCAGGGCCGGTCCGGTCTGTGGGGCCCGGCGTGCGCGCGTGCCGGCGTCCTCACGGCACTCGCCGCCGGCCGTCGCGCGTCAGTCGAAGGTCTCGACGTACTCCTCGGCCGGTCCGAGGCCGGGCCCCTCGTGCAGGGCCAGGTGGTCGCCGAACCGTTCGAGCTCCAGGACGGTGAGCGTGTTCTCACCGGCGCGCAGCAGTGGGCGCGGGAGGTAGAGCGTGGTCTGCGGCCCGATCTCCCAGTAGCGGCCGAGCAGCGTGTCGTTGACCCAGACGAACCCCTTGCCGAAGCCGGGCAGGGCGAGGAAGGCGTCGGCCGGCTCGGTCACCTCCAGCAGGGCGGTGGCGAAGCCCGCGCGGCCGTCGGGGGGCGCCGCCGACGCGGCGCCGGCGGTCTCGCGCGGCCCCCACTCGTCCAGCGGCAGCCGGTGCATGGTCCAGCCGTGCACCAGCCGGCGGTCCACGCGCACCCCGCCGAGGATGCCCTTGCCCTGGCCGAGCAGCGGGCCGTAGTTGATCCGGCCCTGGTTCTCCACCAGCAGCTCCAGCCGGACGCGGACGCCTCCGCCAGGCACGGTGAACGACGACGTCTCACGGTCCAGTACGCCGACGGGGGCGCCGTCGACGAACACCTGGGCGCGGTCGTGCAGCCCCGTGACGGTCAGCTCGTGGCGGCCCGGCGGCAGCAGCGGCTCGGCCGTGTACAGCACGAGTCCGGAGGCCTGTGCGAGCTCCTCGAAGCTCAGCGGCAGCGGCGCCCGGACCGGCTCCGTCGTGGACCGCAGCGCGGGCAGCAGGGCGGCCCGCCGGGTGACCTCCAGGGAACGGGGCGCCAGCAGCGGCGGATCGGCGGGCGCGGGAGGCAGCGGAGGGACATCGCCGCCGAGCGCGGCCAGTCGCTCCCGCAGGGCGAAGAACTTGGGGGTGAGCGCGCCGTGTTCGGCGACGGGCGCGTCCGAGTCGTAGCTCGTGACGGTCGGTTGGAGGGACGCGCCGTCGTGGTTGGCGCCCGCCCACAGTCCGAAGTTGGTGCCGCCGTGCGCCATGTACAGGCTCACCGAGCCGCCCGCGTCCAGGATCCCGCCCACCCCCTCGGCCGCGCTCGCGGCCGAGCGGACGTGGTGCCGCTCGCCCCAGTGGTCGAACCAGCCGCTCCAGAACTCCGCGCAGAAGAACGGCTCGTCCGGGCGGCGCGAGCGCAGCAGCGCCGCCGCCTCGGCGGGGCGCGAGCCGAACGTCGCCGCCGCGAGCTCGCCGGGCACGGTGCCGCCGTCCTGCATCAGCGGTGTCGGCCCGTCGGCCGTGTACAGCAGCTCGGTGACACCCCGCTCGACGAGTGCGTCGCGCACCCAGCGGACGTAGGCCTGGTCGTCGCCGTAGCTGCCGTACTCGTTCTCGATCTGCACGGCCACGACCGGTCCGCCCCGGCCGGCCTGGAGTTCGGCGACGCGCGGGATCAGTTCGTCGAACCAGCGCCCCACCGCGTCCAGGAAGGGGCCGTGGGAGGTGCGCAGCCGCATGCCGGGGGTGCCGGTCAGCCATGCGGGCAGCCCGCCGTTGTCCCACTCGGCGCAGATGTACGGCCCCGGGCGCACGATGACGTCCAGTCCCGTCTGCTGCGCCAGCCGCGCGAAGCGCGTCAGGTCGCGCCAGCCGTCGAAGCGGACGTCGCCCGCGGAGCGCTCGTGGAAGTTCCACGGGACGTAGGTGTCCACGGTGTTGAGGCCGAGCGCCGCCAGCCGCAGGAGCCGGTCGGCCCACTGCTCGGGATGGACCCGGAAGTAGTGCAGCGAACCGGCCAGCACACGGTGCGGGCGGCCGTCGCGCCGCAAGGTGCCGTCGGAGAAGGTCAGGACGGCCTTCGCGTAGTGCGCGGTGTCCATGGTGTCCCGGTTGCCGCTGGTGTCGGCGGTGCTGGTGGTCGTGGTGGTCACGTGACGGCGCCCCAGAATGTGATCGATGCCTTCCCGGAGCCGGACGGCGATCCGATGCCGGGCCAGCCGCCGGCCGACGCGCTGACGGCCGAAACTATGGCAGAGAATGTTATCGATGCCAACAAGAGGGGATCCGGTAGCTCGCCGCCCGTGGAAGGACCAGCTCGGCATGGTGTGTGGGCGATATCATCCCGTCCCGGGACGAGGAAGGAACCCATGGCGAAACAGAGGGACGGCGAGGGGCGGCCACCGGGGATGACCGATGTGGCCCGGATCGCCGGAGTGTCGGCGCAGACCGTGTCACGGGTGCTGTCCGGGCACCCCAACGTGCAGGAGAAGACGCGGGCCAAGGTCCTGGCCGCGGTCGAGCAGCTCGGCTACCGCCGCAACAACGCGGCCCGCATGCTCTCCTCGGGGCGCAGCCGCGCCATCGGCGTGGTGACCCTGCAGACCAACTTCTACTCCCGGGCCGCCGTCACCTCGGGCATCGAGCACGCGGCCCAGGCCGCCGGGTACACGGTCAGCACAGCGACCACCACCTCCCTCGACACCTCCGCCATCGAGGCCGCCCTGTCCCGCCTGGCCGACCAGGGCGTCGAGGGGGTCGTGCTGTCGGTGCCGCTGGCGCACAGCAGCGAACGGATCGAGCAGTTCACCCGGGCCGTCCCCACCATCACCATCGACGGGTCGCGCACCGACGCCACCGAGGTCGTGGCCGTCGACCAGGCGCTGGCCGCCCGGCTGGCCACCCGCCATCTGCTGGACCTGGGCCATGACACGGTCTGGCACATCGCCGGCCCCGAGGAGTGGCTGGAGGCGGCGGCCCGGCGGGACGGCTGGCGCGCGACGCTCGAAGAGGCCGGCCGCTCGGTGCCGCCGCCGCTCGAGGGCGACTGGTCGCCCGCCTCGGGCTACCGCAACGGACTGGTCCTGGCCCGCATCCCGGAGGTGACGGCGGTGTTCGTCGCCAGCGACGAGATGGCGTTCGGCGTGATCAGGGCCCTGCACGAGCAGGGCCGGCGGGTGCCGCAGGACATCTCCGTGGTCGGCGTCGACGACATCGAGCTGGCCGAGTACTGCTCGCCGTCCCTGACCACCGTCGCCCAGCCGTTCGCCCAGATGGGCACGCTCGCCGTGGCCCACCTGCTGCGGCACATCGCCGACCCCGGCGCCGTACCGGAACCGGCGTCGGTGGAGCCGCAGCTCGTCGTCCGCGCGAGCACCGCACAGGCCGGTGCCCCGGCCCCACGGCGCGAGACACCGTAGGCCCGGGGCGCCGTACGACCGAGGCACCGAAGTACCTCCCACAGGTCAGGAGGCGCAGTGGAACTTCGCGTCCGCCCAGTCGCCGTGGTCGCCGGACTTGGTGCCGTCGGTGTCGGTGACCACCAGATGGACATGGCGGGCGCCGGACAGCGGCACGTCCACCGGGACGGGATCGGACTTGCCGTTGACGGTGGGCGAGGACCAGAGGGTCTTGCCGTCGGCGACGACCGAGAAGGACACCCCGCCGTAGCCGTTGATCTCGTCGTCGATGCCGACGGTGGCGGTCACGGAGGTGCACTGGCCGCCGAGCCAGAACTCGATGTCGGAGTCGGCGTGCGCGCCGATGCCCTTGGCGTAGGTGGTGCCGTTCAGGGTGAGCTGGTGCCCGTCGCCCGCGGCCGACTCCCCGTTGCTGCGGTCGCGTTCGGGCGGCCCCCAGCCGTTGGTGGCGTTCAGCCAGGGCAGGTCACTGGCCCACGCGTCACCCTTGGGCGGGGCCGGCATGGTGCGCAGCGCCGCGCGTTCCGTGGCGACGTGCTCCTCTCCCGCCGCCCGGTAGCGGGCCGTGCCGGTGAGAACGGCCTCGCCCGGCTGCGTGTCGGCCGGCGGGGTCACGGTGAACTCCGCGCTCGCCCGTTCCCCCGGGTCGAGGCTGCCGACGGTCCGTGCGGGTGAGACGGTCCAGCCCTGGGGGGCGGACAGGGACAGTTCGGTGGCGTCGGTCCCGGTCCGGCCGGCGGTGAAGTCCACCGTGACCTTGCCGGAGACACCGGCACCCAGCTCCTCCGCAGGCGCGAGTGAGACGGTGCCGGTAGCCGCGGGCACCCTGCCGCCCACCGCGCTCGCCGCGTCGAGGTCGATCCCGAAGGCCCGCGAAGTGCTGAGGGCAGGCGTCTTGACCTGGACGACTCCGGCCCGGTCGGAGGCGTCGTACCACCAGCCCTCGCCGGCCGCGTCGAAGGCGGCCTTCGAGGTGAACCGGGGCAGTGCGGCGCCGTCCAGGCGCACCTGACGCGGCGAGGAACCGGTGTGCACGGTGAACCGGTACGGGCGGCTCTTCTGCTTGCCGGCGAAGTCGCCGGTCTCGGCGCCGACCGCGATGCGCACCGGCCCCGCTCCGCTGTCCGGCGCGGTCACGGCCACCCGCTGTTCGGCGTACTCGCCCTGCCGGTGCTGCCGGGTGACGCCGTCGTCCTCGTACAGGGTGAAGGAGGTGCTGCCCTGCGGGTAGACGTCCCAGGCCAGCGGGGAGCCCGCGGTGCGGTCCTGGTAGGAGGTGATACCGGGCCACATCGGCACGGAGGCGCCGGCCTTGACGAACAGCGGGAGGGTGTCCAAAGGAGCCTGGTAGCCGTTCACGGTGGTCGGCCCCTGGTAGGTCCTGCCGGACCAGTAGTCGACCCAGGTGCCCTTGGGCAGGTAGATGCCGTCGCGCACGGTGCTGTCGCGGTAGACCGGGGCGACCAGGAAGTCCTCACCGGTGAGGAACTCGTACTTGGCGGCGTCGCTCGCCGCGACCGGGTCGTCCGGGTACTCCAGCGCCAGCGGCCGGACGGGCCCGACGCCGGTGCCGTGGGCCTGCGCCGCGTAGGTGTACATGTACGGCAGCAGGGATTCCTTCAGCTTGAGGTACTTGCGGTTGATGCTGGTGTACGGCTCCCCGTACTGGTAGGGCTGCTTGTCCTTGGCGGCCCAGCCGTCCATGGTCATCACGGCCGGCAGGAACGCCTTCCACTGCAGGTCGCGGGTGTAGGTCTTGGCGCTGCCGCCGAAGATGCCGTCGACGTCGCCGCTGGTGTAGGCGAGCCCGGACATGGTGGCGCCGGCGTAGGTGGGGATCTGCCAGCGTATGTAGTCCCAGTTGCCCGACTGGTCGCCGCTCCACTGCACACCGCAGCGCTGCGCGCCGGACCAGCTCTCCGGGGCCCAGGTGAAGCCGCGTGCGTCGCTGTTGTCCTCGATGCCGCGGTAGGCGGCCTTGCAACCGTCGAGCGCGAACTTGTAGCCGCTGCCCACCCAGGCGACGTCCAGCTTGGCCACCCGCTGGCCCGCCTTGACCTGGTCGGCCAGCTTGTCCAGACCGTTCTCGGTCCACAGACCCATCTGCATCTTGCGGTCGTTCAGGCCCTTGGCGGTCTCGGCGAGGTTCTCGTAGCCGCAGCCGTAGCCGTCGTTGACGAGCATCCAGCCCAGCGGCATGTCGTTCTTGGCGTAGTCGTCGGCGATCTTGAGGGCGTCCAGGGTGTGCCGCTCGCCGCGGTTGGCGTTGTGCAGGTAGCAGTCGGAGTCGCCGACCTCCAGGCCGTAGATCGGCGGGAGCATCGGGCGGCCGGTCAGCCGGGTGTACTGGCCGATGACGTCCTTGGTGGAGTCACCGGCGAAGTAGTAGGCGTCGAACCGGTTCTCCTGCTCGGTGGTGGTCACCGGGTCGGTGAAGGCGTAGGTGCCGGGGGCGTAGGTGTTGCGGTAGACGCCGTAGCCGGCCGAAGAGAGGTAGAACGGCACGGAGTTGGGGTGACCGCCCTCGTTCCAGTTGTAGTCGACGCCCACCTTGAGGGTCTTGCCCCGGTGCGAGGTGTTGCCGCTGCCGTTCTGCTCGCCCGTGCCGTAGAACTGCTCGTCGGCGCCGCGTGCCAGGGTCTGGGTGGTGGAGGTGCCGTTCCAGCTGATGCCGCGGGTCTCCTCCCACAGCCGGGTGCCGTCGGCGCGGTACAGGGCGAAGCGCAGCGGCGACTTGTACACCCGCAGGGTCACCTTGTCCGTGGACAGTTCGTAGCGGTCGCCGCGGTCGGCCCAGCGGGTGGCGGGCGGCTTGCCCTGCGGCAGCACGATGTCCTCGCCCACCGGGTCGGTGAACGTGCCGTCGGGGGCCACCTCGATGCGGAAGGTGTCGGCCGAGACGAAACCGACGCGGGCCTTCGCCGTGCCCGCAGTGAAGGTGTAGGCGGCGCCGGAGTGCGAGAACCCGGTGACCGCCCCGATCACGGTCTCGGTCCCGGCTGCGGTGGCGGGAGCGGCCTGGGCGGTGACGGACGGCGCGGCGGTGGTCGCGAGCACCGCGAACACGGCCGTGGCGGCCAGAACAGCGCCTCGGGAACGGAAGGCCTTGCGTCTGCGGGGTGGAGCGGTCATATCGGTCCTTTCGTACACGTCGGGCGGCGGATGCCTGCCTGTGATCACCTGACCTCGGCATGCTTGCTTGAAGTTGCTTGTTACGGTGCCGAATCAAGCAGAATCAATCACGGGCAGAAGGTATAGCGCACCGCCGTCGCTGTGACCAGAGCGCGTGCAGAGCGAGACCGGTCCCGACCGGAGGTGACGATGGGGCCCACAGGGCAGTCGATGCGGCGCGATCCGGATCAGGTCGTCACGGCCGTCATGCGATCCGTTCGACCTCGAACCCTCCGCGGCCGTCGAAGCGTACGCCGTACACCGCGTCGAAGCCGTCGCCCGGCGCGGGGCGGCGCAGCCGCTCGAGCGTCGCGTGGATGCCGACGTCCGGGACCCGTTCGCGGTCCGTGCGCAGCGCGTTGCGGCGCAGCGAACCCGCCAGGTCCGGCGGGAACCAGTAGGCGAGGACCGTGGCGCCGTGCGCGTGGCCCGCGTCCACCAGGGGGCGCCACTCCTCGGGGGAGGGGTTGTTGTTGTCCACGGCCACCGAGCGGCCCGCGGCAAGGGCATCCTCGACCAGCCGCATCTGCCGGGCCTGCTTGCGGCGCGCACCGCGGGGGAACAGATCCTTGCTCACGAGTCCGAAGCGGTCCGCGAGGCGGCAGCGGTAGAACGTGGACTTGCCCGACGCCTGCAACCCCACCAGTACCGCGAGCTCGGTCACCTCGCTCAGCCCCTCCGCCCCCGCCCGGCCGGCGGGCTTCCCCGGCCCGCTCACTCCTCGGCCGTCCGCTCAGCCCTCGGCCTTCTGCTCGGTGAAGCTCCAGGCGAACTGGAGCCAGTCACCCACCGTCACCGCGCCCAGCCCCGCGCACACCAGGCGGGCGGCCCTGGGCACACAGACGTAGCCGCCGACCAGGGCGCCGGCCACCCAGACGGAGGTGCAGAAGGGGCAGGACACCAGATCGCCGACGGCGCGCCGGACGCCCTCGCCACGCGGTTCGTCCATCACCTCGCCGGCCGGGATCTCGTCGGTGCGGCGGGTGAAGGGGGCGCGCAGGAAACTGGTGACCTTGTCCTTGGTCAGCAGCCGGGACGCCTTGAACGTGGCCGCGCCCAGCAGCGCCACGTCCCACGGCGGAACCCGGTCGGGCAGGTGCACGCCGCGCCGCCGGGCCACCACGGCGAACAGAGCCGCGCCCGTCGAGAAGGTCGCCGCGAGCGCGGCGTACCCGGCGATGGGCACCTTGCCCTGGTCGTAGGACCGCTCCGCGGCCGTCATGGCAGCCTCCCTCGTCGGTGACGCCCGGTCGGGTGGGCCCGGTCGGAATGTCCCGGCCCGAGTGCCCCGCCACCTGCGGGCCACACGCCTGCGGGCGATGGCCGGCCCCGGCCGATCCGCCTGCCGTTCATCCGCACATCAGTCCCTCCGCTTGGGGGGTTCCTCGGGCTCCTCGGGAGGCTCCTCGTGCTCCAGCAGGTGTCCCGTCCGGTCGCAGAACACGTGACCGACCAGTGCACCGCCGTAGACGACGAACCCGACGCCGATGAGCCAGGACTCCACCACCAGGATGGTGCCGATGGGGCCGTAGCTGACCGCGTTGGTGACGATGAGCGGGGTGAACACCAGGTAGGAGAAGGCCCGCAGCCCCACCAGGCCGACCATGGTGGCGACGGCGCCGGGCAGCAGCAGCCGCCGGCGCACCTGGTGGCCGAGGAGGAAGTGCGGGCTCCACCAGAAGAACAGCACACCGATCGCCACACTCAGCAGCATGCGGTAGTCGCCGGCGAGCACGGTGCGGGTCTGCACCTGGACGTACAGGTACACCATGAGGGCGGCCAGCCAGACGGTCTGCCGCCAGATCCGGTGCCACGGCCCGGAGGGCAGCCGCCACACCCGCTCGTAGGCGTTCTGCACGCTGGCGGCGAAGGACAGGCCGAACACCGCGAGCAGCACCGCGCCCCACATGCTGGTGGTGCCGGCGACCCTGCGCGGCTGGCTGAAGACCTGGGAGAGCACGTCGGCGGACCTGCCGGACAGATCCATGCCGTCCACCAGCCAGAGGGCGAACCCGCTGTGGTGCAGGGGATCCGCCGCCGCGACGACGATCAGCAAGGGGGCCAGGGTGACCAGGGCGAGAGTGGCGAACCCCAGGGCGCGGTGCATGAGTTCCAGTCGCCTGCCCCGCCGGTAGAGCTCAACCGCCCACGAAGGACGCGTCGTTCGGCGTGTCATGGCGACGGCGCCTCCTCTCGGGCCACGGGTGACCCGCACGCGGGCGCGTGAAACCAGCCCGCGTCCATCATCGCGACCCGACCGGCCGGGCGCAGCCCGACAGGCCGTCGGCACCGGCGGCTTGAGAGAGGCCTTCCCGGGTACCCACGGCGCATGGCGGTGGACAGAAGGGTCGTGCGGGGGCCGCGCAGGGCGCCGGTGCGACGGACGAACCCGAGACTCGGACGGGCCCTGGTGCGGTGGGCCACCACGACCGATCACAAGGTGATCGGCAACCTGTACATGACGACGGCGTTCTCCTTCTTCCTCTTCGGCGGGGTGCTCGCCCTGCTGATGCGCGCCGAACTCGCCCGTCCCGGGCTGCAGTTGTTCGACAACCAGCAGTACAACCAGCTGTTCACCATCCACGGAACTGTGATGATGCTGCTGTTCGCGACCCCGATGTTCGCCGGGTTCACCAACGCCGTCATGCCGTTGCAGATCGGTGCGCCCGACGTCGCCTTCCCCCGGCTCAACGCGCTGTCGTACTGGCTGTACCTGTTCGGCGGGCTGATGGTGGTGTCCGGGTTCCTGGTGCCCGGTGGAGCGGCCGGCTTCGGCTGGTTCGCCTACGCGCCGCTCAACAGCGCGATCCGCAGCCCCGGCGCGGGTGGCGACCTGTGGGTGATGGGCCTGGTGGTGACCGGTGTGTCCACGACGCTCGGCGCGGTCAACTTCATCACCACCATCCTGTGTCTGCGGGCCCCCGGCATGACCATGTTCCGGATGCCGATCTTCACCTGGAACGCGCTGTTCACCTCGATCCTCGTGCTGCCCGCCTTCCCGGTCCTCACGGCCGCCCTGCTGGCGTTGGAGGCGGACCGGAAGTTCGGCGCGCGGATCTTCGAGGCCGGTGACGGTGGCGCGCTGCTGTGGCAGCACCTGTTCTGGTTCTTCGGGCATCCCGAGGTGTACATCGTCGCCCTGCCGTTCTTCGGCATCGTCTCGGAGATCATCCCGGTGTTCAGCCGCAAACCGATCTTCGGCTACGTCACCCTGGTCGGCGCCACCATCGCGATCACCATGCTGTCGGCGGTGGTCTGGGCCCACCACATGTTCGCCACCGGGGCGGTGCTGCTGCCGTTCTTCTCCCTGATGTCGTTCCTCATCGCGGTGCCGACGGGCGTGAAGTTCTTCAACTGGATCGGCACGATGCACAAGGGCTCGCTGTCCTTCGAGACGCCGATGCTGTGGTCGCTGGGCTTCATGGTGACGTTCCTGCTCGGCGGCATGAGCGGCGTGCTGATCGCCTCCCCGCCGCTCGACTTCCATCTGACCGACAGCTATTTCATCGTGGCCCACCTGCACTACGTGCTCTTCGGCACCGTGGTGTTCGCGATGTTCGCGGGCTTCTACTTCTGGTGGCCGAAGTTCACCGGCAGGTTCCTCGACGAACGACTCGGCAAAATCCACTTCTGGACGCTGTTCGTCGGCTTCCAGACCACCTTCCTCGTCCAGCACTGGCTCGGCGAGATGGGCATGCCGCGCCGCTACGCCGACTATCTGGCCGCCGACGGGTTCACCTCGCTCAACACCGTCAGCTCCATCGGCGCCTTCCTGCTGGGGCTGTCCACGCTCCCGTTCCTCTACAACGTCTGGACGTCGGCCAGGCACGGCCGCAAGGCCGAGACCGACGACCCCTGGGGGTACGGCCGCTCCCTGGAGTGGGCCACCTCCTGTCCACCGCCGCGCCACAACTTCACCGCACTGCCCCGCATCCGCTCGGAGTCCCCGGCGTTCGACCTCCACCACCCGGAGGTCACCCTGCGGGAACAGCGGGCAGCAGAGCACGAACCGACGGACAAGAGGGACGCACTGTGAGAACCGAGGCCCGACTCTTCACCGGCGTGGCGCTCTTCTTCGCCGTGGCCGCCGCCGGCTACGGCTGGTGGTCCGCCGAGCCCGCCGGCACCGCCGCCCTGGCCGTCGCCTCTCTGATGGCCGCGCTGGTCACGTTCTTCCTGCGGGTCCAGCACCGCAGGCGCGGCATGCGCGCCCAGGACCGGCCCGACGCCGATGTGATCGACACCGCCGGACCGCTGGACTTCTTCTCCCCGCACAGCCCCTGGCCGATCGTCGTCGCGCTGGGCGCCGTCCTGTCGGCCCTGGGCGTCGTCTACGGCCTGTGGCTCGCCCTGCTGGGCTTCGGCGTGCTCGGGTGCGGGGTGTTCGGCATGGTGTTCCAGTACGCCGGCCGGGACGATCCGAGCAGCGCGCCGACCGGCCCGGACGTCGCGGTGCGGGTGGCCCCTCAGCGCTCCAGCTCGCGCTCCGAGTCCGACTCCGGCTCCCCGTCCTGAAGGCCCTGGCCCCCGACGCCGTCTCCGTAGTACCAGGAACTGAGCGTGGCCCGCAGTCGCTGGAGCTGCGGCACCTCCCCGTCGCGGCCCTCCGGTGAGGCGAGGGGCCTGGGCACCTGCCGGGCCCGTAGGACATGGCGGGTCTCCTCGTCGACCGGCGTGTGGCCCTCGGCGTAGCCGCCGGTGACCGTCTGCCGTACCACGCCGGTCTCCTCACCCTCTGCGAGCCGCTGAAGTTCGGCCTCCTGCAGAGCGAGGCAGATCCGCTTGGTGAGCATGAAGGCCAGCGGCGGCAGCAGCACCAGGGAGATTCGGAAGACCCACGTCAGGGCGTTGACGGAGACCTTGAAGGTGTCGGCGAGGACGTCGTTGCCGCCGGCGGCGAGCAGCACGCCGTAGCAGCAGATCGCGGCGACGCCCAGCCCCGTCCGCACGGGCCTGTCGCGAGGCCGGTCCGCCAGGTGGTGTTCCTGCTGGTCCCCGGTGATCCACGCCTCGAAGAACGGATACGAGTACAGCACCGCGAACAGGGCGAGCGGCAGCACGACTGCGGGCAGGAAGACGTTCCACATGACGGTGTGCCCGGCGAGCGTCGTCTCCCACGGCGGCACCAGTCGCAGCGAGCCCTCCAGGAACCCCACGTACCAGTCGGGCTGGGAGCCGGTCGACACCGCATCCGGGCGGTAGGGCCCGTACACCCAGACCGGGTTGATCTGTGCCAGCCCGGCGAGCACGGTCAGCGTCCCGAACACCATGCAGAACAGTCCCAGCGAGCTCGCCATGAACTGTGGGAAGAGCGGCTTGCCCACCACGTTGTCGTTGGTGCGGCCCCGGCCCGCCCACTGGGTGTGCTTGAGGTGGAACACCAGGATCAGATGGGCGGTCACGAGGGCGAGCAGCAGCCCCGGGATCAGCAGGATGTGCAGCGAGTACAGGCGGGGGATCAGCTCGTGCCCGGGGAACTGGCCGCCGAAGACGAAGAAGCCGACGTACGTGCCCACCACCGGGATCGACAGCATGATCCCCTCGGCGATCCTGAGACCGGTCCCCGACAGCAGGTCGTCGGGCAGCGAGTAACCGGCGAAGCCCTCGGCGAGCGCCAGCAGGAACAGGGTCACGCCGATAGCCCAGTTGATCTCGCGGGGCCGGCGGAAAGCGCCGGTGAAGAAGACGCGCAGCAGGTGCGCGCCGACCGCCGCCAGGAACACCAGGGCCGCCCAGTGGTGCAGCTGCCGGATCAGCAGTCCGCCGCGCACGTCGAAGCTGATGTGTAGCGTCGACCGGTACGCCTCCGACATGCGGATGCCGTCCAGCGGCGTGTAGGAGCCGTGGTAGACGACCTCGGTCATCGCCGGATGGAAGAACAGGGTCAGCCACACGCCCGTCAGCAGCAGGACGACGAAGCTGTACAGGGCGACCTCGCCCAGCAGGAACGACCAGTGGTCGGGGAAGGCCTTCCGCAGCAGGCCCCCTCCTTCGTACAGCGGCAGCCGCCCGTCGAGGTGGTCGGTGGCCCGCTCGGCCGCATGGCGGGCCCGGGCGGAGGCCCGGGCCCTTCTCTTCCGCAACAGCACGGCGCACGGGTGCCCGCGCGCCGGTGCCGGAAACCAGTCGTGACGTTCCCTCTACGTACGGTCGCCCTTCGGCTTGCCGCGCTGGTCCGGGGTGCCGTGCGGCGGCGGGCCGAACGGCTCCGGGGAGGTCGCGGGGGTCACGGGGGAACCCGCCTGACCCTGGGCCTGCTCGGGGCGCAGCGCCGCGGGGTCGCCCTGGGTGGGCTGGGCGCCCGACTGCAACTGCTCGAGACGGGCGGTCAGCACCTGGGTCACCGGCAGCCGGTCGGCATGCGTGCGCTCGTAGGCGAGCAGCTCCTCGACCTCCTCGGCGGACAGCGAGCGCACGCGGCCCTCCAGGGAACCGAGAGGCAGCTGGTCGTAGTCGGGCAGGGGCAGGGTGCTGCGGCCGGGGTCGTCGGCCATGGATCTCACTTCCTCTGTGCGACGGCCTCACATGGAGAGGGAGACGACACGGTCGGAGGGTCAGCGGCCACCGGGGCCACCGCTGCCGAACGCGCCGCTGCCGCCCTCGTCCCAGCGGGGACGCGCCTGCGTGGGGCTCGTGCGGGACCCGAGGTTGCCGTGCGCCTTCAGCCGGTGCGGCGTCAGGCGGTCATCGCTCCTGGGCACCTCGTCGGGCTCGCGGTTCTCCAGGACCTCACCGACCGGACCGGAGTCCGGGAGGCGCGGCTGCTCCTCCGGGCGAGGTGGTGCGGGCTCGCGGCGGCGGATCCGTGCGCCCAGCCAGAAGGCGCCGATCAGCACCGCCACCAGGACCAGACCGACGACGAACGACCAGAGGCCGTTCGTGGCGCCCACGGCGATGTCCAGCGATGCGGTAGTCATGACCTGCGGGTACCCCTGCCGACCACCACGAACCGACTCACCGAGAAGGGGCCGGGCCCCGGCCCACGCCGGACCGGGTGCGCGAACGCCCTAGCCCGGCCGGCGCGGGCCGGCTCACTCGGAGCGGGCCTGACGGGTGCTGGAACGGTTCGCCTTGCGGATCGCCTCCAGTAGTTCGCCCTTGGACATGTGGGAGCGTCCCTCGATGTCGAGCCGCTTCGCCACGCCGTACAGGTGTTCCTTCGACGCGCTCTCGTCGACGCCCTCGCCACTGCGCCCGCCCTGACCGCGGGGCCGTGCCGACTGGGGATCCGAGGGTCCCTTGCGGCCGCCCTCCTTGCGCTCCCAGTGGTCGCCGACCTTCTCGTACTTGTGCTTGAGCGCGCCGTACGCGACGCGGTGCGCCCGCTCACCCTCGCCGTACTCCTCCACCGCCGAGTCATGGGCCTTGATCCAGGTGCGCTGGGCGTCCTCGGGGGAGCGCTCCAGTGTCGACGGCAGCTCCTGTCGTCCGGGCACGGATCCCACCTCCGTCCTGTGTTGCTCTCGGGGTCGGACGGGTGCCCTGCGCGGTCGGCGGAAAACGGTCGGAACCCTTGGGAGCATTGGGTTTGGCGGGTATGGCACCGGCTACCCGCCGAGTGTGACTACGCCATCTACGACACCATCGACGACTTCGCAACAGGAGCTCATACAGTTTCTCGAGGACAGGTTCGCCTGTGCGCAGGCGTGTACCGACTGTGCGCGGGCCAGCGCCCTGCGCGCGAGCCTGGTGGAGCCGGGCGGGAGCGAGGAGCAGGAACTGCTGCGCCGCATGGGAATCATGTGCGCCGAGGTCTGCGACGCGACCTGCCGGGTGCTGTCCGAGGAGAACAGCCAGGACGAGGCCGGTATCCGCGCCCAGCTGGAGTGGTGTGTGAGTGTCTGCCTGGAGGGAGCGCATGTCTTCGACCGGCACCCGGGCGCCGAACAGGCCGCGGGCGCCTGCCGAACCTGCGCGAAGGCCTGCGGGGAGTTCATCGCGATTCTGCACTGAGGCGGGGAGCCGGCCGAGATCATCTTCTGGGTGTCCGTGCGGGACCGGGCGACCGTCGCCGTCATCGCCTGCTGGGTGATGCGAGCCGTTGCGAGCCGCCTGTCGGCCCCGTCCGCCGCCGTGCCATCCCGGTTTGAGGGGCTCCCGCGCCTGCGGTGGATCCTCGCTGAGGACATTGCCTGGGCCGAGGCGGAGGAGGGCTTGGGTGGTGCCTTCCCTGGGCTGTCTTCTTGTCGTAGTGGGCGCGGGAGGCCGGGCCGGCCAGGGCGGCGAACGCGGATTCGCAGGGGAGGGCCGGGCGTCCGGTCCTCCCCTGCGTGTAGCGGGACTTACCCGGTGACCTCGTGGTCGTGTCCCTCGTGCAGGCCACCACCGCTGCCCGCCGAACCCTTGGTGTTCTGCGGCGCCACAGGCTTGCTCAGCAGAGCGGTGTCCCAGGCGTACTGGCCCACCGCGTTGGCGATGACGTCGACGTTGACGTCGAACGCCTTCATGTTGATGTTCTTCAGGGTGTCGCAAGCGGCGTGGTAGCAGGCGTCGTACGCGACACCGGCCTTACCGCCGTACAGCTTTGCCTGCTCGGCTGTCTTGATGCCCTCGGCGCCGGTGAAGGTGCCGCCCGAGGGGATGCCCACCTCGATGAACGGCCCGTAGTCCGACCGGCCGGTGAAGTCGGTGCCCTCGTGAGGGAGGCCCCTGCCGTCGAGGTAGTCGGTGATCTGCCGTTCCAACTGCGCCGAGCCCTCCGGGCCGGGGCCGGCACCGACCTGGTCGGAGTCGTCGCCGTCGTAGACGAACTGGGCGTGGTTCGGCGAGGCGATCATGTCGAAGTTCAGGTACAGCTTGACCTTGGCGAGGTCCGTCGCCGAGAGGCTGTCGACGTACGCCTCCGAGCCCAGCAGGCCGAACTCCTCAGCCGACCACCAGGCGAAGCGCACCTTGTTCTTGACCTTCTCGTGGGCGAGGTTCAGGGCCACGTCGAGGATGCCGGCCGAGCCGGAGCCGTTGTCGTTGATGCCTGGGCCGGCCGCCACCGAGTCCAGGTGGGAGCCGAACATCACCACGTTGTCGGGGTCGCCGCCCTTGGTCTCGGCGATGACGTTGTAGGTGCGCCGCAGCTCCGAGAAGGTGCGGATCTCCAGGTTGACGGTCACTGCGCCGGCGGCGGCCTTGGCCGCCAAGGCCTCACCGTCCGCCTGCGTGACGCCGCCGGTCGGGATCTTCGCGGCGTTCGGGTCTCCCAGAGTGCCGTTGAGCGCGCCGTCGGTGTTGTTGTAGATGATCGCGCCGACGGCGCCGGCCCCGGCGGCGGTCTCCTGCTTCTGCGCGAAGGTGCAGCCGCCGCGCTTGATCAGCGCGATCCTGCCGGTGAAGGTCCCGGTGGCGTAGTCCTCCGGCTCGCAGCCGGTGGTGTCGTCGACCGGCACCACCGCGACCGGGGCGGTGATGCCGCCGGTGGGGCTGTTGGTGGAGTACGTCATGGCGATCACCGGGACGTCCTGCTGCTGCGGCGAGACCACCCGCAGGCTCTCCGCGAGCGTCTGGCTGAACTGGTAGTCGAACTCGTTCCGGGTCACCGAGTACCCGGCCTTCCGCAGCAGGCCTTCGACGTACTCGGCCGACTGCCGGTGCCCCTCCGACCCGGCCACCCGGGTGTTCCCGTTCTTGTCGGCGATCCGCTGGAACTGTCTCAGGTGTTCGTAGGCATCCTCGGCGTTGCTCTTCTTGACGAGCTTCTTCGCGAGCTTGGCAGCCTCCTTGGCAGGGTCGCTGTGGGCGGAGGCGGTGCCTGATCCGATCAGCAGCAGTGGCGCTATGAGCCCTGCGACGGATACGGCGGCGACCGTGGTGCGGCGCTTCCGAGCGTTCAAGACGCTTCCTTCCGGCAGTCCATGAGGAATGGGCGAATGGCCGAAAACAGGCCGAACGACGTGCGGAGGTACTCCGGGGCAGGCAGGGACGGCCGGATCGCTCCGCCCCCCGCCACCGGCAAAGAGAAAGGTATCTGCTCGGTAAACGCTTGGTAATGGGTTGGAAGAAATCTTCGGCGGCGGCACCGCCGGTGCACTGGTGTCCGACGCACCAATCATCCCTGGCCCGACGGAAGGTGACTGGAAGTCACCGCTGCTGAGCGGAGCCAAGGCAGGGCGAAGGCGGTGGTCCGGCGGCGCGGCGGCCATGCGCGCCCCGGTCCCGCCCACGGCATCCGAACCGGTCGGAGCCGGGGACTTCTTGCGTTCTTGCGACCTGCTCCTGGCAGGTTCGCCGGCCGGCCTCGTTGGTCCGCCTTCCGCCGGGCATCCGCTCCCGAGAGAGATAGCCTGCCCGGGTGGAGACCATACGCACGGGCGCGGGGCGTGACACGGCCGATCCCGGCCTGTTCGGGCCCGGTTCGGTGACCTGGCAGATGCACGGAGATCCGATGATGTGGATCGCCGGCATCCGGGCGCTGTATCTGCAGGCCCTGCACCCTCGCGCCGTACGCGGGGTGATGGAGAACTCCGACTTCCGGCGCGACGCCTGGGGCCGGCTGATGCGCACCGCCGACTTCGTCGGGACGACGACGTACGGAACGGCCGAGGCCGCCGAACGGGCGGGCGCGAGGGTGCGCCGGATCCACCGCATGCTCTCGGCGACCGACCCGGAGACGGGGGAGCGGTACGGAGTCGACGCCCCCGAACTGCTGCTGTGGGTGCACTGCGCGGAGATCGACTCGTATCTGCACGTGCTGCGCCGCTCGGGATTCCCGCTCACCGACGCCCAGGCCGACCGGTACATCGCCGAACACCGCGTCAGCGCCCGCCTGGTCGGCCTCGACCCGCACGCCGTGCCCGCGAGCCGGGCGGACCTGGCCGCCTACTTCGACGAGGTACGCCCCGAACTCGCAGCCGGAGCCGACGCGCGCGCCGTGGACGACTTCCTGCTCCGCCCGCCGACGCATCCGCTGCTCGTACCGGCGCGCGAGGTACTGTGGCGGCGCGTGGCGCAACTGGCGTACGCCGCCCTGCCACCGTACGCCCACGAGCTGTACGGCAGAGCGGCCCCCGCGCCCACCGTCGTCACCCGCCGGCTGCGGGCCACGGGCACCCTGCTGCGCCGCGTTCCCGCACGTCTGCGCTGGCAACTCCCGCCCAAACACATCCTGCGCGCCATGGCCAGGCTCGGTCCCGAGGCACGTCCCGCACCGTACAAAGTCGGACCATAGCGCGCCATACTGGGCGAGGGTCTCCCCTGTGGATCAGACCGACGCCGGGACACGGCCCCCGGGGGTGGTCCGCGAGGCGGACCCGGCCGGGGAGGGCGGGCAC
>NZ_MUBM01000405.1 GCF_002154505.1 Streptomyces carpinensis
GAGGCGAGCACCGTGCTCGCCGTGCCGACCCCGCCCTTGAGGGGGCCCACGGTCGCTCCCGTCCCGGCGCCGACGCACCCCTGCGGCACCGGCCCGCCCGGCTCGCTCGCGGCGGCGGCCTCCACCGCCTCGCGCCCGGTGACCGCGTCCGGACGGGCCCGGAAGTCACCGCCCCGGCCCAGATCGAACACGCAGGCGGCGGGCACCACCGGCACGACGTGGCAGGGGTCCGGTCCCACCCGCACCCCGCGCCCTCGCTCCTCCAGCCAGGCCATCACCCCCGAGGCCGCGTCCAGCCCGTACGCGCTGCCGCCGGTCAGCACCACGGCCTCCACCGTCCGCACCAGGTTGCGCGGATCGAGGGCGTCGGTCTCCTTGGTGCCGGGGCCACCGCCGCGCACGTCGACCGCGGCCACGGCGCCGCCCTCCGGTGCCAGCACGACCGTCGTGCCGCTGAGCCACCCATCGCCCCTGCGCGTCGCATGGCCCACCCGCAGACCGGCGACATCCGTCAAAGCGTCAACTGTCATGGGGGTCAGTCTCCCCGGGCCCGGCAGCGCGTCACGCGGCCTGTTCCGTCGGCCGGTTTGGGCTCCCGCCCGCGGCGGTGCGGGCGGTCAGGGTGACGCCCGTCGCCACCGCGAGCGCCGAGACGATGCCCGCCGCGAAGACCGCCCAGTCGCCCAGGAACGTGCAGCAGATCACCAGCAGGGCCGCGGTGGGCAGCACCGTCTGCTGGGCGATGCCCACCTTGAAGTGGCGCGAGTGCAGTGCCCAGACGGTGAGCAGATACAGCGCCGTCGGGAGGGTCACGGCCGCCGACGCCTCCAGCGCCGTCAGATGGGTCCTGCCGACCGCCTGCTCGACCGCCACCTCCAGTCCGGCACCGATCGCCGCCGTGGAGGCGAGGATCACATAGTGGCCGTAACCCCACAGGAACGACTCCCGGTTGGAGTGCAGATGCCCGTGGATCGGCACCACGAAGTAGATCCACCAGGCGGAGAAGACGATCAGCAGACCGCCCGCCGCGATCGGCAGCAGCTCGCCCAGCGCGTTGTGCTCGTCCGCGGCCGACTTCACCGCGCTCGTGGCCGCCGCGATGGTCTCGCCCAGCACGATGATGGTGAACAGCCCGTACCGCTCGGCGATGTGGTGCGGGTGCCAGGTGGTCGCGTACACCTTCTCCGCATACAGCGGCACGGACAGCTCCACGATCACCATCACCAGGAACACCCACGGCCGGGCCGGCTCCGGCAGCACCACCAGCCCCAGCCAGCCGATCTGGCACAGCAGCACCCCGGCCGAGTACCGCAGTGCCATGCGCCTCTCCGCCCCCTCGGCCCACCGCGCGGCCCGCAGCCACTGGGAGGCCATCGCCAGGCGCATGATCAGATAACCGAGCCACACCAGGAAGAAGTCCTGGTGCGTGAACGCCCGCGAGATTCCCCCGGCCAGCACCAGCACGCCTGCGATCTGCACGAGGGTGACGACCCGGTAGAGCACGTCGTCGTTGTCGTAGGCCGAGGCGAACCACGAGAAGTTCATCCACGCCCACCAGATGGCGAAGAAGGCCATGGCGTAGTTCAGGATGCCGTGGCCCGCCCGGCCCTCGGCCACGGAATGCACCAGCTCCACGCCCGCCTGGGCGATCGCCACGACGAAGCACAGGTCGAAGAAGAGCTCCAGCGGTGAGGCGACCCGGTGCGTCTCGTGGCGCCCGCGTGCGGTCAGCGGGCGCAGCGGCCGGCGGTCGCGGGAGGGGCTGGTGGGGGCGGTTCCCGGAGTGGAATCGGAACTGGACGTCATGGCCCCCAGCACAGCAGAAAGCGGCCGGGATCGCCCGGGAGGGTCGCACAGGGCGGTCACCGTACCCTGGAGGCATGAGCACCGCCCCCGAGCCGCGCGACCCCAAGAACGCGCTGATCTTCGACGATCCGCTGAACCAGCAGTCCACGGATGACACCGACCGGGGGTGGGGCGAGCGCACGGACGGCGACGCCGCCGCCGACCTCAGGCGTTTCCTCGACGAGAAGCCGCCCCACCACCTCTGAAGGCAGCGGGCCCACGCAGCCGGGAACCGCAGGACACGCCCCGTCCGGGACCCATCGGCCCGCCCCGCGGTGACCGCTCCCGCTACCGGCGCTCGTACTCCGTGCCGCCGCGCTGGGCGACCAGCTCGTCGCGGATCTCCTTGAGCACCTGCAGCTCCGTCACCTCGATGACCTCCTGCGTGCCCTCCCTGGCCTTCTTCCGCGCCTCCTGCCGGGCCAGGAACTTCGCCATGGGCAGCACCATCATGAAGTAGACCACCGCCGCCGTGATCAGGAACTGCAGGGCGGCGCCGAGGACCGAGCCCCACATGATCTGGATGCCCTGGTCGCCCTTGCAGGTCGTGCTCAGGCAGGAGCTGTAGTGGTCGAGGTTCTGGGTGCCGATCGTTCCGACCACCGGATTGATGATCCCCTTCACCACCGAGTTGACGATGTTGGTGAAGGCGGCACCGACGACCACCGCGACGGCCAGATCGACGACGTTCCCGCGCATCAGGAAGGCCTTGAAGCCCTGCCAGACGCTCGGGTCCTTCTTCGCGCTCACCTGGGGCCCCTCCTCGGACATGCAGGTTGTAGAACAAACAGCTCAGCAACCTACGGGTCACCACAGGGTCACCGCCAATCGGGCCGTCGCACCCGCTCCGGCCAGGCGCGCGGCGGTCGAACGCGGTACGGACAGTACGACCAGTGCCCCGCTCCCGCCTCCCACCGCGCCGTCCACCGGCTCCGGCAGCCTCGCCACCCGCGCCCCGCGCGCGACCACCCGGGCCCGGCCGCCCACCGCCGGATCCTCCGCGGCGATCACGTCCACCCGGTCGCCGGGCCGCAGCAGCCGGACCGTGGCCGCGTCCGCGAGCCTCACGGGCACGGTCACCGTCCGCTCCGGGTCCGTGCGCCGGACGCCATGCCGGTCCGATGAGGCGTCGGCCGGCCCCGCCGGGTGCCCGCGGGCCGGCCTGCCGCGTGGAGGATCAGGCGTATCCCGCGGGCCCGCCGCCACCAGCGCGGCCGCCGTCACCGCCAGGCCGGCCGCCACGGCCCGCCGCCGGTGCCGTAGGAGCCGGCGCAGTCCGCAGCGCCCGCCTCTCACACGCACCGGCGGGAAGTGCGGCACCTCGCAGGTGGCCGGGGCGTCCGCCCCCGGCCGGAACAGGGAAACCGGGTCGGGATTCCGGAACGGCGGAGAGGACGGGGTCCGGAACGGCGGAGAGGACGAGGGCAGGGACGACTGGGACATGGGCGGACCACCACCTGCGGTTCGGGAACGGCGGGAAACGGCTTGCGACGCCCACGATGGGGCATCGCGCCGCCGCCCGCCGGAGTCCGTGCGCTACTCGCTGGTTGTGGACAACCTCGCCACCCGAATGTGGCGTTCCGGCATGTCGGCGCTTTCCGTCGCGGCCGGCCCCGTTCCGTCGCGTTCCAGTCCGTTCGGCCCCTTCCGCCCCTCCGTCGCGCTCTGGCCCCTTCGGTAACGCTCCTGCCCGGCACCTTCCTCTGCGCCGGGCAGGTCGACGGGCTCGCTCGCCTACGGCAGCGCGAACCCGGGGTCCATCCCGCCCAGCGCGTTCGCGCACGGGCAGTCCCGCTCCTCGGTGGCGGGCAGCGCGGCCACGGCGTCGAACAGCACGCTCCGCAGCCGTTCCACATTGGCGGCGAACACCCGCAGCACCTCCTCGTGGGAGACGCCCTCGCCGCTCTCGGCGCCCGCGTCGAGGTCGGTGACCAGCGTCAGCGAGGTGTAGCAGAGCTCCAGTTCCCGGGCCAGCGCCGCCTCGGGATGGCCGGTCATGCCCACCACCGACCAGCCCTGCGACCGGTGCCACAGCGATTCGGCGCGGGTCGAGAAGCGCGGCCCCTCCACCACGACCAGCGTGCCGCCGTCGACCGCGTCCCAGTCCCGCCCGTGCGCCGCCTTCAGCGCGGCGGCCCGGCCGGCGGGGCAGTAGGGGTCGGCCATGGAGACGTGCACCACGTTCGGCAGTGAGCCGTCGGCCAGCGGAAGCCCGTCGAAGTAGGTCTGCTCCCGGGACTTCGTACGGTCGGCGAACTGGTCCGGCACGAGCAGCGTGCCCGGCCCGTACTCGGGTCGCAGGCCGCCCACCGCGCAGGGACCGAGGACCTGGCGCACGCCCACCGAGCGCAGCGCCCACAGGTTGGCCCGGTAGTTGATGCGGTGCGGCGGAAGGTGGTGGCCGCGGCCGTGGCGGGGCAGGAAGGCCACCCGCCGGCCGGCGACCTCGCCGAGGAAGAGGGAGTCGCTGGGTGCCCCGTACGGCGTGTTCACCTGGACCTCGGTCACGTCGTCCAGGAACGAGTAGAAGCCGGAACCGCCGATGACACCGATCTCTGCGTTCGCCATGAGCAGCACACTAGCCGCCCGTCCGAACGCCGAGGACCCTGCCGTTGCGCATCGCCGGGGTCCCCGGGGCCAGGCGTCCGTGGAGACGCCGAGAACCCCGCCGTCCTACGACGGCAGGGTCCTGGAAGCGGCAGGTCAGGCGGCGGAGCTGCCCGCCGAGCTCGTCGACGAGGAGGACGACGAGGTGGACGAGGACGACGAGCCGGAGCCGGACGACGAGGCGCCGGAGGTGCTCGACGACTTCGACGACGCCGCGCTGCTGCTCGACGAGGAGCCGCGGCTGTCGTTGCGGTAGAAGCCGGAGCCCTTGAAGACAATGCCGACCGCGGAGAACACCTTCTTCAGGCGGCCACCGCAGTTGGGGCACTCGGTGAGCGCGTCGTCGGTGAACTTCTGCACCGCCTCGAGGCCCTCGCCGCACTCGGTGCACTGGTACTGGTAGGTGGGCACTGTCTTCCTCCTGGCACTCTCACTCGATGAGTGCTAACGACGGTCCATAGTGACGTATTCCCGCGGATCAGTCCACTGCGACAGGTGAGCGGTGACCGACGCCACGTGCCACGGTGCGGCTGTGGGCCCGGGCGGCGAGCCGCGACCGCAGGGCCGCGAGGGTGACCAGGGCGAGCACCGTTCCGGTCATCGGGACCAGGAATCCGGCGCCGGTCCACAGGCGGTCCTCCAGCTGTCCGGCGACGGTGACGGCGGCCGCCTGGCCGAGCGCGACCGCGCCGGTGAGCCAGGTGAACGCCTCGGTGCGGGCACCGGCCGGGACCAGGCCCTCGACCAGGGTGTAGCCGGTGATCAGGGCGGGCGCGATGCACATGCCCACCAGGAGGCCGAGCGCGGCGAGCAGGAGCACGGAGTGGGCCGTCCACAGCGCGGACGCGACCAGCGCCAGGGCCGTGTAGCCGACGACGAGGCGGCGCTGCGGGGCCACCTTCCAGGCGATGGCGCCGCACAGGATGCCGGAGAGCATGTTGCCCGCGGCGAACGTCCCGTACAGGACGCCGTTGAGACCGGGCTCGCCGATCGACTCGGTGAAGGCGGCCAGCGAGACCTGCATGCCGCCGAAGACCGTGCCGATGCCGAGGAAGGTCACGACCAGCACGCGCACACCGGGGATGCGCAGGGCGGAGGCGTGCTCCACGCGCGCGTGCCCGGCACCGACGGGCGGCTGGGTGCGCTTCTGCGCGGCGAACAGCAGACCGCCGACCAGGGTCAGTGCGGCCTCGGTGAGCAGACCCGCCGCCGGGGCGACGGCCGTGCACAGGGCGGTGGCCAGCAGCGGGCCGAGGACGAAGGTCAGTTCGTCGGTGACCGACTCGAAGGCCGCCGCGGTGGTCATCAGCGGCGAGTCCTTCAGCGTCACACCCCAGCGGGCGCGCACCATGGGCCCGATCTGCGGCACCGAGGCGCCGGTCGGCACGGCCGCCGCGAAGAGCGCCCACAGGGGGGCGTGCGCCAGGGCGAGCCCCGTCAGCGTCAGCCCGGCCAGGGCGTGCACCAGGACGCCGGGGAGCAGAACGGCGCGCTGTCCGTAGCGGTCGGCGAGGCGCCCGCTGTACGGCGCGAACAGCGCCATGGAGACACCGGTGGCGGCCGCCGTGGCGCCCGCGGCGCCGTAGGAGCCGGTGGTGTGCTGCACGAGCAGCACGATGGAGATGGTCAGCATCGCGAACGGCTGGCGGGCCGCGAAGCCGGGGAGCAGGAACGTCCAGGCGCCGCGGGTGCGCAGCAGTTGGCCGTATCCCGGGCGGGAGGGTGCCGGCGAGGTCTTCGCGGGGTCGGTGGTGGTGACCGCGGATCCCACGGCCCGTGCCTTTCTGCCGCCTGGTAGCGCGGCCCCTTGTGCGGGCGCGCCGAGAGCTGTCCTCTTGCGCGGACTGCGGTAGATGCCGACGCCCGCTGCGGGGCGACCCGGCCGCCATACGGTCGCGCCAGCTCTGCGTCAGGCAGAGTTGGTTCGATCAGGGTGCGCCTTCATCGTACAGGGGTGATGACCTTGTGCTCCTGTGAAAGTGAGCACCACAGTCTGTGTTGACCTGGCTTCCGCAGCGGTTCGGCCTACGGCCACCCGTACGAAACGGTCTCGCGCCGACTGCCGCCGCCGCACCGCCCCCACTACCGTGTGCTCCATCGCACCGCCCCCGTCGCCGCGTCCTCCGCCGCACCGGCCGCGGCGCACACCGCCCGCCGCCGTATCGCGCGCGGTCCGTGCAGCTCGCGGCCCGCTCCGGCCGCAGCCCGCCCCGCCCGGAGCCCTCACCGCCCGCGGCTCTCGCTGCCCGCTTCGGCGCCGTTGGTGCCCAGCCAGCTCGCCAGCTTGCCGCCCCGGCCGACCGCGCGCAGCCGCCGTTCCGCCGCCTCGCGGACGGGGTCGGTGGCGACCACGAGGAGTTCGTCGCCGCGCCGCAGGGTCGTGGTGGGCAGCGGGACGAACGATTTCCCTTCGCGCACCACGAGGGTCACCGCGGACCCGGCGGGCAGTCGCAGCTCGTTGATCTCCACACCGTGCATCCGGGAGCCCTCCGGGATGGCGACGGACAGCAGATGGCCGCGCAGCCGCTCCAGGGGCGCCGACTCGATGCCGAGGTCGGCGGCCTCCTGGGGCTCACCGAGACGCAGCTTGCCGGCCAGCCAGGGCAGGGTCGGGCCCTGGATGAGGGTGTAGACGACGACCAGCACGAAGACGATGTTGAAGATGCGGTGGGTGGTGTCGACGCCGTTCACCATCGGGATGGTCGCCAGGATGATGGGGACCGCGCCGCGCAGCCCGGCCCAGGACATCAGTGCCTGCTCCTGCCACGGCACCCGGAACGGCAGCAGGCTGACCACCACGCTCAGCGGTCGCGCGACCATCGTCAGCACCAGGCCGATGAGCAGGGCGGGCACGATGTCGTCGCCCAGTTCGTGCGGGGTGACCAGCAGGCCGAGCAGCACGAACATGCCGATCTGGGCGATCCAGCCGAGCCCCTCGGCGAAGCCGCGTGTGGCCGGCCAGTGCGGGAGCTTGGCGTTGCCGAGCAGCATCGACGCCAGATAGACCGCCAGGAAGCCGCTGCCGTGCGCCAGCGCGCCGGTGGCGTAGGCCGTGACCGCGATCGCCATCACGGCGATGGGGTACAGGCCGGAGGCGGGCAGGGCGACGTGCTTGAGGCCCCAGGAGCCGAGCCATCCCACCGCGAGGCCGATGGCCGCGCCGATGGCCAGCTCCAGAGCAATCTCGCCCACCAGTACGTACCAGTGCGAGACCGGTCCCGTCGTGGAGAAGGCGACGACGAGGATGACCACGGGCGCGTCGTTGAAGCCGGACTCGGCCTCCAGCGTGCCCGTCACGCGCGCGGGAAGGGGGATGCGCCGCAGCACCGAGAAGACGGCCGCCGCGTCCGTCGAGGACACCACCGCACCGATGATCAGCGCCGGCCGCCATTCCAGGCCGACCAGGTAGTGCGCACCGGCGGCCGTGATGCCGACGCTCGTCGCCACCCCGACCAGTGCCAGTACGCAGGCGGACGGCAGGACCGGCTTGATCTCCTTCCACTTCGTGCCGAGACCGCCCTCGGCGAGGATCACGACAAGAGCCGCGTAGCCGATGATCTGGGTCAGTTCGGCGTTGCTGAAGCGGACGTGACCGAGGCCGTCCGCGCCGATGACGATGCCGATCCCCAGGTACACGAGCAGGCTGGGGAGCCCGCTGCGCGAGGAGATCCGCACCGCTGCCACGGCGACGAGCAGGACGAGGGAGCAGGCGAGCAGGAGCTGGTTGAGGTGGTGAACAGTCAGTGGCGCTTCCTTCCCCGCGTTCCAGGTCTGTGATCGGGTTCTCCGGCGCTCAGGCGCTGTGACGCTCCGGCTGCTCCGGCGCTCCGGGTTCTCCGATTACTTCGTTACCTTACCTAATTCTTGACGCTTTCTTGACGCTTGGAGGGCCGAGATCGAACGCCCGTCCGCGACTGGACTCGACTCCGCGTCAAGTGGCACCGGGTCCTGCGCCTATGGTTGCTCCAGCACTCCAGTACCGCCTGCCGCTCGCGTTAGGACAGCAAGGACAGCGATGCCCCCCAACACCACCGCCTCAACGGGTGACAAGCCCGGCAAGTCCGGCAGGAAGAAGGGGCGAAAAGCCCGACTCGTCGTGCTCGTCCTGGTGCTGGCCATCATCGGCGGCATCGCCTACGGCGCCTACTGGTCCATCAGCACCGTCCGCGCCTCCTTCCCGCAGACCAAGGGCTCGACCACGCTCCAGGGCCTGTCGGGCCCCGTCGACGTGAAGCGGGACGGCTACGGCATCCCCCAGATCTACGCCTCCTCGGCCGAGGACCTGTTCATGGCGCAGGGCTACGTCCAGGCCCAGGACCGGTTCTACGAGATGGACGTGCGCCGGCACATGACCTCCGGGCGCCTGTCGGAGATGTTCGGCAAGAGCCAGGTCAAGAACGACGAGTTCCTGCGCACCCTGGGCTGGGACCGGGTCGCCAAGGAGGAGTACGACAAGAAGCTGTCGGCCTCCACCAAGAAGTACCTCCAGGCGTACGCCAAGGGCGTCAACGCCTACCTCGACGGCCGGGACGCCAAGGACATCTCCCTGGAGTACGCGGCCCTGGGCCTGACCAACGACTACAAGCCCGAGCAGTGGACCCCGGTCGACTCGGTCTCCTGGCTGAAGGCGATGGCCTGGGACCTGCGCGGCAACATGCAGGACGAGATCGACCGCGCCCTGATGACCAGCCGCCTCGGCCCCAAGCAGATCAAGGACCTGTACCCGGACTACCCCTACAGCCGGAACAAGCCGATCGTCACGCAGGGCCAGTACGACGAGCTCGCCCAGGCGTTCCGGACGAGCGGCGGCGCCGGCACGAGCGAGACCGGCACGGGCCTGTCGACGGGCACGACCGGCACCACGGGATCGACCGGCACCACCGGCAGCGGGACCGGCACCACCGGGACGACGACCGGCACCTCGACGGGTACCACCGGCACCGCCGCGGGCACCCCGGCCGGAGCGGGAAGCTCCTCCGGTTCCGGCGTGCAGAGTCAGCTGATGGGCCTGCACGACGTCATGGACAACCTGCCGACGGCCGTCGGCGTGAACGGCAACGGCATCGGCTCCAACTCCTGGGTGGTGTCCGGGAAGTACACCATCACCGGCAAGCCGCTGCTGGCCAACGACCCGCACCTGTCGCCCTCGCTGCCCGGCGTCTGGTACCAGATGGGCCTGCACTGCCGCGCGGTGTCCAGCGCGTGCCCGTACGACGTCACCGGCTACACCTTCGCGGGCATGCCCGGCGTGGTCATCGGCCACAACCAGAACATCGCGTGGGGCATGACCAACTCCGGTGTCGACGTCACCGACCTGTACCTGGAGAAGCTCAGCGGCGACGGCTACCTGCGCGACGACAAGACGGTGCCCTTCAAGACCCGCGAGGAGACCATCAAGGTCGCCGGCGGCGCGTCCAAGAAGATCGTCGTCCGTCAGACCGAGGACGGCATGCCGCTGCTGTCCGACCGTGACGACGAGCTGGTCAAGGTCGGCAAGAAGGCCCAGGTCAACACCGCGGCACCGGACCGCGGCGACGGTTACGCCGTCGCCCTGAAGTGGACCGCGCTGGAGCCGGGCACCACCATGGACGCCGTCTTCGCCATCGACCGGGCCAAGGACTGGAGCGGCTTCAGGTCGGCGGCGGCGCTGTTCGACGTGCCCTCGCAGAACCTGATCTACGCCGACACCGAGAACAACATCGGCTACACGCTGCCCGGTCGCATCCCCACGCGCGCGAAGAGCGACGACGGCTCCATCCCGGCGCCCGGCTGGGACTCGAAGTACGACTGGACCGGCTACATCAAGCAGGACGAGCTGCCCTACGAGTACAACCCCAAGCGCGGCTACATCGTCACCGCCAACCAGGCCGTCGTGGACCCGGGCAAGTACCCCTACACGCTCACCACGGACTGGGGCTACGGCACCCGCAGCCAGCGCATCAGCGACCTGATCCAGTCGAAGATCGACGGCGGCGGCAAGATCTCCACCGACGACATGCGCCAGATGCAGACGGACAACAGCAGCGAGATCGCCAAGCTGCTGGTGCCGATGCTGCTGAAGATCGACATCGGGGACAAGGACGTCCGCCAGGCGCAGAAGCTCCTGGAGGGCTGGGACTACACCCAGGACGCGGACTCGGCGGCGGCCGCCTACTTCAACGCGGTCTGGCGCAACATCCTCAAGCTCGCCTTCGGCAACAAGCTCCCCAAGGAGCTGCGGGTCCAGGGGCAGTGCCTGTGGGTCGAGCCGGCCGACAACACCGGCCCGGTCGACGAGGCGACGAAGGTCCGCGAGTGCGGCGAGCGGGACGCCGACCAGGCGCAGCCGGACGGCGGCGACCGCTGGTTCGAGGTGGTCCGCAACCTCGTGAACGAGCCGAACAGCGACTGGTGGAAGGCGCCCGCGTCGGGCTACGGCCGCCCCAAGGCCGACAACCGCGACGAGCTGTTCAAGCGCGCCATGATCGACGCCCGCTGGGAGCTGACCGCCAAGCTCGGCAAGGACATCGACACCTGGAGCTGGGGCCGGCTGCACCGCCTGTTCCTGAAGAACCAGACCCTGGGCACCGATGGACCCGGCTTCCTGAAGTACGTCCTCAACCGGGGCCCCTGGAAGCTCAGCGGCGGCGAGGCGGCGGTCAACGCCTCCGGGTGGAACGCCGCCGGCGGCTACAACGTGGTGTGGGTGCCGTCCATGCGGATGGTGGTCAACCTCGCCGATCTCGACAGGTCCAAGTGGATCAACCTCACCGGCGCCTCCGGGCACGCCTTCAGCGCGCACTACACCGACCAGACGGGCAAGTGGGCCAAGGGCGAGCTGCTGCCGTGGTCGTTCTCGGCGAACGCGGTCGACAAGAGCACGAAGGACACGCTGGTGCTCAAGCCGTGAGCCGCTGACCCGTCGACCGCACCGGAGCCGACCAAGGCCCTCCACGCGCGCGTG
>NZ_MUBM01000406.1 GCF_002154505.1 Streptomyces carpinensis
CACGACGTCGTGGTCGGCGTCCGCCTCGTTGATGGCCAGGTGGACCATGAGGCGGTTCGGTGCGGCGCCGTGCCAGTGCTCTTCGTCGGCTTCGAACAGGACGCGGTCTCCGGGCCGGATGACCTCGACGGGTCCGCCACGGCGCTGGCACAGGCCGATGCCCTCGGTGACGAAGATGGTCTGGCTGAGCGGGTGGCGGTGCCAGTGCGTCCGGGCGCCGGGCATGAAGTGCACCAGGTTGGCACTGACCCGGGAGGGCTCGGGCGCTGCGGCGACGGCGTCGATGTAGACGTCGCCGGTGAACCAGTCGGCGGGGCCCTTGACGGTGTTGATCGAGCTTCGGGTGATCTGCACGGTCGGCTTCTCTTCTCCGTGAATGCGGGGGCTGCAGGCGGGCGGCCGCCGCCGGACCGGGCGGTGGCCTGCCCCTGAAGCGCGATTGCGGAGGTCAGGGCTTGAGGATGGTCTTGATCGCGCGGCGTTCGTCCATCGCCTTGTAGCCTTCCGCGACCTGGTCCAGCGGGAGGGTGAGGTCGAAGACCTTGCCGGGGTCGATGCTTCCGGTCAGAACGCGGTCGATCAGGTCGGGCAGGTAACGGCGCACGGGCGCGGGGCCGCCTCGCAGCCCGACGTGGGAGAAGAACAGCTCCTGGCCGTCGACGGCGACCTCGTGCGGGACGCCGACGAACCCGACGTTGCCGCCCGGCCGCGCCGAGTGCAGGGCCTGCTGCATGGCCTGCGCCGTGCCGACGCACTCCAGGACGCTGTCCGCGCCGATCCCGCCGGTCAGCTCCTTGACCCGGGCCACACCTTCCTCGCCACGCTCGGTGACGATGTCGGTGGCACCGAACTCAAGGGCCAGCTTCTGCCGGGGCTCGTGACGGCTCATGGCGATGATGCGCTCGGCGCCCATCTCCTTGGCGGCGATCACGGCGCACAGGCCGACGGCGCCGTCGCCGACGACGACTGCGGTGGAGCCGGGCTTCACCTCGGCGGCATCCGCGGCCCACCAGCCGGTGCCCATGACGTCGGACACGGCCAGCAGTCCGGGCCAGTAGTTCTCGTCCGGGGTGCCGTCGGTGGCGACGAGGGTGCCCTGGGCGTTGGGGATGCGGACGTAGTCGGCCTGGCAGGTGGACATGAACTCGCGGTTCAAGCAGTTGGACTGGAAGCCGTTGCGACAGTTCGCACAGGTGTTGTCCGAGGTGGCGAACGAGCCGACGACGAACTGCCCTGGCTTGACCGTGGTGACCTCGGATCCGACCTCCTCGACGAAGCCGACGTACTCGTGGCCCATCGGGTGAGCGTGCTGGGTCGGCTCCGCGCCCCGGTAGGGCCACAGATCCGAGCCGCACACGCAGGTGACGGCTGTGCGGATGATCGCGTCGGTGGGCTTGAGGAGCTTCGGGTCGTCCAGGGTTTCGAAGCGGATGTCGCCGGGGGCGTGGATCACTGCTCCGCGCATCAGAGTGGTTCCTTACATGCCGTGCTCACAGGGGTGTGGTCCGGGCGGCCATCCGGTCGCCGCAGGCCAAGGCAGGCAGCCGCCGGGGCAGGCGGTGCGGTTCCCAGGGGGCGTGTCCGCCGCCCGGAAGTGCCTGATCTCCAGGAAACCGCTCTTCCGCGCGGGCAGCGAGTTACCAGTGAGGGGTGTACTGGCAGTGCATCCCTTTCACCCCGGGTGGGTCGTACCGTCGATGGCATGGACAACCGTGAGGAGGTCCGCGAGTTCCTCACCTCGCGGCGAGCGAAGATCAGCCCCGAGCAGGCCGGCCTGCCCGCAGGCTCCCGACGACGCGTGCCGGGCCTGCGCCGCAGCGAGGTCGCGGCACTGGCCGACATGAGCGTGGAGTACTACGCCAAACTCGAACGCGGCAACCTCGCCGGAGTCTCCCCCGCCGTTCTCGAAGCCGTCGCCCGCGTCCTGCAACTGGACGACGCCGAGCGCGCCCACCTGCTGAACCTGGCCCACGTCGCAGACGGTACCGACATCCTCACCCGCCCCCGGCGCCGTCGCGCCCCAGGCCGGCCGCAGGTCCATCGCAGCCTTCGGTGGACGCTGGACGCGATCACCGCCGGGCCGGCAGTCGTGTGCAACGGCCGGATGGACATCCTCGCGTCCAACCGGCTCGCCCGAGCCTTCTACACCGATCTGTTCGCGAACCCGGCCAACCAGCAGAACCTGGCCCGATTCCAGTTCCTCGACCCCGCCTCGCGCCGCTTCTACCCGGACTGGGACCTGTTCGCCGACATGGCCGTCGCCATACTCCACGCACAGGCCGGCCGCAACCCGTACGACAAAGACCTGCACGACCTCGTCGGCGAACTGTCCACCCGGGCCAAGGAGTTCCGCACCCGCTGGGGCGCACACAACGTCCGCCGCCACGGCACCGGCACCAAACGGTTCCACCACCCTGCCATCGGCGAACTCATCCTCGCCTACGAGTCCCTCGACCTGGCAGCCGAACCCGGCCTCCACATGACCATCTACACCGCCGAACCCGGTTCCCCCTCCGAAGAGGGCCTCAGCCTGCTCGCCTCCCTCGCCGCCACCGAAGAGAGCACCCCCGCCAGACAGCACCCCACCGGCTGAGACACCGCCGCGCGAACGTCACTGACAGGTTCGAGGGGCTGAACCGGCCGGAGGGAATGGCCTCGCTCTTGGGACACGCCCCAAGGTGGCCACGGTGAGACACCACTGAGCACGGCAGGTCAGGGACTCCAAGGGTGCAGCGGCAGCTGAGATTCCACAGCCGCTGTGGGATCTCCGGCCCCGTGGCCGATTTGGCCGGCTGGATGACATGCGCGAACGTCATCGAGCACCTCTATGACACTGCCGCGGTCCTGGTTGTCGACGAGACCGGGGATGTGAAGAAGGGCACCCACACGGTCGGGGCCCAGCGCCAGTACACCGGAACGGCTGGACGGATCGAGAACTCCCAGGTCGCGGTCTACCTCGTCTACGCCAGCGAGCGCGGGCACGCGGCGGTGGTCCGGGAGCTGTACATTCCGCGCTCCTGGACGTGCGACCCGGACCGCTGCCGGGCCGCGGGGCTGGGCGAGGACACCGTCTTCGCGACCAAGCCGGACCTGGCCCGCACCATGATCGAACGGTTCCTGGACGCCGGACACCACGTCGGCTGGGTCACCGGGGACGAGGTCTACGGAGGCAACCCAAGACTCCGTAGAACTCTGGAGGAACGCGGCATCGGCTATGTCCTCGCGGTGGCCTGCTCGGCCGAAGTGCCCACGGGCGCCGGCACCTTCCGCGCGGATACCTTGGCGCGGAAGGTGCCGAAGCGGGCCTCGCCGAAGCTCTCGGCCGGGCGCGGCATGAGAGGGCGGCGGTTCTACGACTGGGCCCTCATCGTCCTCGCCGAGGCAGCCCCGGGCCGCCACCAGTTGCTGATCCGCCGCAACCGCAGCACCGGTGAACTCGCCTACTACCGCTGTCACTCCACCACGCCGGCATCCCTGGCCACCCTGGTCAAGGTCGCAGGTTCCAGATGGCGGGTGGAGGAGACCTTCCAAACTGAGAAGGGACTGGCCGGGCTGGACGAGCACCAGGTCCGCCGATACCCCTCGTGGGCCCGCTGGGTCACCCTCGCGGTGCTGGCCCACGCCTTCCTCGCCGTCGTCCGCGCCGACGAACACGCACATCGACCCACGCCGGACGACCTGATCCCGTTGTCCTGCAACGAGATCTGCCCCCTGTTCATCGCGCTCGTCGTCCAGCCCGTCCGCGACGCGGCCCACCGGCTTGCCTGGTCCGACTGGCGCCGCCGCCACCATGCACGATCACGCACCAGTCACTACCGACGACAAGCCGCATCCCAGACATGAAGATCACGATCTACAGTTGGAATACTAATACTCCAGTAGCGGTTCGCTATCTGGCCTGATCAGAAGCGTCGCCTGGAGTGTAGTTGACTGCTATTGGGCCGGGGCGGTCTTGCTGGATCGTCCCTCCAACGAGTGGACTCGTCGCCGGTCGTGGCGGGCGACAGCTTGGCGCCTGCGCCGCCATTGCGACCAGTTCACTGGATCCGCAGCGATCAGCAGACGGGTAGCGGCCGGAGAGTCGTGCCGGCCTCGGGTCTGCCACGGACGGCGGATGGAGGCGACAGCGAACGAGGCGGTGTCGTGTCAGTGCCGACACTGACCCAGCCGATATTCGCATGATGGCATAGATCCCATACGGGACAGTCTTGCCCGGTCCAGTACCGGCTCACGGGTCGGCGGCCACTGGCCGTGGAACTTCTGCATAGACCCTCGTTCAGTACGAAGCCACACTCCGAGCCGCAACATCACTCTGATCATCCGCACGCGCCGTGGCACGATTTGACGATCATGGAAGGCCGACCGCTAAAGATCGTCCTGACACAGCTGCCCACAGACGACCACACTGTGGAATCGTCGGCACCTCACCTCGGACCTGCGACACACTCAGCCGCCCTGCCAGCGCGCGACCGAAGGGCGGGAGGAAGTACCCGACATGACGTCACCCACCCGTCGTCAACCCTCAACTGTTTCCGCAGGTCAGCGGACCCGTCCCCGTGGCTTCAGCGGCACCGTCGGCAGCTCGGGGGCCGGCAGCGGATCACCGTCGTACCCCTTCACCTCGCCGAATCTCGACCCTTCCATCCAGTCCCGGCGGGCCTGGACGATCTCCTCCTGCGACCGGCCGATCCAGTTCCAGAACATGATCAGCTCCTCCTCGAAGGGCTCGCCTCCCAGGAGCATCAGGCCGGCGTCCGACTCCGCGCGCAGCGGGAGTTCGGTGCGGCCGCAGCCGAGGTAGAGCATCGAGCCGGGCAGGACCGGCACGCCGTCCACATGGGCCTCGCCCGACATCGACAGCACGGCGTACTCGAAGTCCGGTTCCACGGGCAGGCGTACGTCCGCGCCGCGGGTCAGGGACAGGTCGGCGCCGACGATCGGGGTGTATGCGGTGCCCGGTGAGGTGGCGCCGTCGAGGTCGCCGAGGATCAGCGTGGCGGTCAGGCCGGGCGCTGTGACGGTGGGGAGTTCGGCGTGGTGTTCGAAGTGGGGATCGGTGTGTCGGTGGGTGTCCGGGAGGGCCACCCACAGTTGTGCGCCGTGCAGGAAGCGGGCGTGCGACCGGGGGCTCTCCTCCGAGTGGCTGATGGCCCGGCCCGAGGTCATCAGGCCCAGTTCGCCGGGGCGGATCAGCTGGAGGCTGCCGGTGGAGTCGCGGTGCAGCACCTCGCCCTCGTGAAGCCAGCTCACCGTCTGCAGGCCCATGTGCGGGTGCGGGGGCACCTGCATGCCGGGCTCGTCGGCGATGTCGTCGGGGCCGTAGTGGTCGACGAAGCACCAGGCGCCGACCATGCGGCGGCCCAGGTTGGGCAGCAGCCGCCGGACTTCGGTGGACTCCCCGAGCCTGACGCGGCGCGGGCTGAGGAGCTCGCGCACGGGCTCCGTCACCACGAATCCGCGGCCGCCGCAGACCGCGGGAACCGCCTCACGATCGAGATTGCTCATGGCGCCCAACCTAGCCTCGCGGGGGCGGTTCCGTCATCGCGTACGACCGGCGCCCATCACACCGAGGGACAGGTAGTGGAATTTTCAATCACTTGCTTGCGTTGTGGGGCATCGAAGGAGGTCACGAGTGAACACGACGTACTACGACCACGGGAGCCCGGCGGAGCGCTGGGAGCGTGCGCAGATGTTCTTCGACGCCCGGGACTACGCAGGCGCGGCCCGCGTCCTGGTCGGGTTGGTCGAGGAGGTGCCGGAGCAGACCGGGCCCCGGCTGCTGCTGGCCCGCGCCTACTACCACTCGGCCCAGCTGCGGCGCGCCGAGGCCGAGTTGCGCGTCATCGTGGAGCGTGACCCGGTGGAGCACTACGCCCGGCTGATGCTCGGCCGCACCCTCCAGCGGCAGGGACGCCACGAGGAGGCCGAGACGCACATGCGCATCGCCTCGGCGTTCGCGGGCGAGTTCGCGGACGTGTGAGACGCGGCCCGCCGGGGGCTCCCCCCGGCGGGGTGGCGAGCGTCCGCCGTACGAAGTGAGCCGGGGACCTCGGTCCCCGGCTCGCTCGCGTCTGTGTGGGCGCGTGTGCCGGGTCGGGCCGGGCTCAGGGCCGTGGCATGCTGGCGCGATGGACTGTCCGAATGCGTGTACGCCCGTCGCGGAGCGGGTGGAGGAACTTCTCGCCGCGGGCGGCCCACTGCCCGTCGTCACCGCCGGTCACCCGGTGCTGCGCAGCGGCGCCGAGCCGTTCGACGGCCAGCTCGAGCCCCCGCTGCTGGCCCGGTTCGTCGAGGCGCTGCGTGACACCATGCACGCGGCGCCCGGCGTGGGACTGGCCGCGCCGCAGGTGGGCGTGCCCCTGCGGATCGCCGTCCTCGAGGACCCGGCGCCGGTTCCCGAGGAGGTGCGACAGGCTCGGGGGCGGGTGCCCCAGCCGTTCCGGGTGCTGGTCAATCCGTCGTACGAGCCGGTCGGCACCGCACGGGCCGCGTTCTACGAGGGTTGCCTCAGCGTGCCGGGCTGGCAGGCGGTGGTGGCCCGGCACGCCGAGGCAACC
>NZ_MUBM01000407.1 GCF_002154505.1 Streptomyces carpinensis
CGAGGTCGCCGAGCACTTGGTAGGCGACCTGTTCCGAGGGGCTGCCGAGGAACTCGGCGTCGATCAGTCTCTGCGCCTGGTTCCACTTCTCCGCCACGACCAGGCGGCGGATCTCGTCCAGGTGCTTCACGGCGTCGGGACGGGCGTAGTCGTGCGGGCCGCCGGCCCACAGGCTGTCCTCGTTGAGCTGGAGCCGTTCGGTGTCCGTGCCGCCGAAGACCATGGCGCCGAGCCGGCCGTTGCCGACCGGCAGTGCCTCCAGCCACTCCCCCGCCGGGGCCTGGTACCACAGCCGCATCGGATTGGGTTCACCGCCGGATTCCGGCGCGGCCGATCCGGTGGCGTCCGCCGCCTCGGGCGCGGCGTGTGCGGCGCCGGCGCTCAGCGCGGTCGCCGCCGCGGATGCCCCGGCCGCGGCCAGGACGTTTCGTCGGGACAACTCGGGCATGGAATGCCTCCAGGTACGTCGTGAGAGCGGTCTGGTGCTGTGCTTTCGGCACGGGCCGGAGGGCCCGGCGCGGGTCCGCCGCCGCGTCGAGGCTTCGCGCAGCAAGCGCGGGATCGGACGCCGGACGGCCGCGGACGGGCGGCGCGCCTTGTGCGCTCACCGCACCCCGGGCAGCGGTTCGGGACACACGCTGCCCGGGGGGCTCATCGGATGCGGTCGCTCAGAGACCACTCACTGGGTGTCGCCGTCGGGCAAGGGGTAGGGGAAGTCGCCGGTGACGCCGATCTTGTCGTACTGCATCTTGGACGCGTCGTAACCGTTCTCCCAGTTGGCGTTCTTGACGTCGTTGCACTGATAGCTCTGGTACGACTGGTCGGTGGTCTTGCCGACCTCGATGTCCTCGAAGCTGAAGCCGCAGCCGCCGGCGTCCATGTGGATGCCGCGCGTGCCGCTGTCGGGCATCGAGGCG
>NZ_MUBM01000408.1:0-262 GCF_002154505.1 Streptomyces carpinensis
ACGCGCCGCGTGTCGCTGGAGGACCTGGACAAGGTGCTGAAGGCCGGCGAGGTCCAGCAGCTGAACCTGATCATCAAGGGCGACGCGTCCGGATCGGTCGAGGCTCTGGAGTCCTCCCTGCTCCAGCTGGACGTCGGCGAAGAGGTCGACATCCGCGTCCTGCACCGCGGCGTCGGTGCGGTCACGGAGTCCGACATCGACCTGGCGATGGGCTCCGACGCCATCGTGATCGGCTTCAACGTGCGCGCGGCCGGCCGTGCGC
>NZ_MUBM01000408.1:307-896 GCF_002154505.1 Streptomyces carpinensis
GCTCGGTACGGCGGAGATCCGCGAGGTCTTCAAGTCGTCCAAGCTGGGCAACATCGCCGGTGTCCTCATCCGGTCCGGCGAGGTGCGCCGCAACACCAAGGCCCGCCTGCTGCGCGACGGCAAGGTGGTCGCGGAGAACCTCACCATCGAGGGCCTGCGTCGCTTCAAGGACGACGTCACCGAGATCCGCGAAGGGTTCGAGGGCGGTATCAACCTCGGCAACTTCAACGACATCAAGGTCGACGACGTCATCGCGACGTACGAGATGCGCGAGAAGCCGCGGGTGTGACGCCCCGGCGCAGACCGGCCGGCGGGANNCGGTTCGCCCGGGCGAACCGGGCGCGGAGGACGGAGCCCTGCCTGGGTCGGTCCGGGGCCCAGCCCCAGGGGTACGCGGATGAAACCCCAGGGACGGGAGCTGCCTGCCCACCGGCGGGCGGAAACCCCGTCGAGCCGCAGACGGGATCGCGGTACCGTTCTTGATGTCCCTGCCCGCACCGAAGGCAGGACCATCGACCCCGTACCGGCGGGCAACCCGGCACACACATGTACGTGGGGACTCTGTCCTTCGACCTGCTCCTCGGCGACG
>NZ_MUBM01000408.1:955-1358 GCF_002154505.1 Streptomyces carpinensis
GAGCGGCTGGTCGCCGGCCGCCCCGAGGTGGAACTGCTGTCCGTCAGGCGCCGCTTCCACGGCGAGGACGACTGAGACGGCCCCCGGACGGACCGGGCGGACCGGCAGCACACCGCACCACATGACAGAACGCAGAAGAAGAAAGAACGGGAGACGGACCAGTGGCCGACAACGCGCGGGCGAAAAGGCTGGCGGACCTCATCCGAGAGGTGGTGGCCCAGAAGCTGCAGCGCGGGATCAAGGACCCGCGGCTCGGCTCGCACGTCACCATCACGGACACCCGGGTCACGGGTGACCTGCGGGAGGCGACCGTCTTCTACACGGTCTACGGGGACGACGAGGAGCGCAAGGCCGCCGCCGCCGGTCTGGAGAGCGCCAAGGGCATCCTGCGCTCCGAGGTCGG